>JAHEGQ010000020.1 GCA_024645025.1 Sphingomonadaceae bacterium | reverse complement strand
ACGCATAGCCCCTTCTTGCCCGGTTCAAACGGGCAATGCAACGCACTTGCGTTGGGTCAAGGACTCGCTTAGAGGGCCGCTCTGCTTGGTGTGGCGATCGTAGCTCAGTTGGTTAGAGCGCCGGTTTGTGGTACCGGAGGTCGCGGGTTCGGATCCCGTCGATCGCCCCATTTTCCAAGGCTTTCCCTCCCCAATATGGCATTGCGCCGCGTCGTCGGTGGCGAATCGCGCGACATTTCACTATTGCGCGCGTGAGTAATAATATTTCACGCCGGAGCTTTTCATGTCTGCGCCTTGGACTTTGCCTGATTTTGACGATCATGAAGACCTTCATGTCTTTCGGGATCCCAAGGCTGGGCTGACGGCGATTATCGCCATCCACAGCACCCATTTGGGGCCTGCGGGCGGGGGCACGCGTTTTTGGCATTATGCCGATCCTGCCGCCGCGATGACCGACGCGCTGCGCCTGTCGCGCGGAATGAGCTATAAAAATGCGATGGCGGGTCTTGCCATGGGAGGTGGCAAGGCGGTCATCCTTGCCGATGAACATCGCCAAAAGTCACCAGAGTTGATTGCCGCTTTTGCAGCGGCGGTTGATAAACTGGGCGGCCGCTATGTTACGGCGCAGGACGTAGGCATCAGCCAGCAGGATATTATTGATATCTCGAAGGGCACGCGTTTCGTGTCGGGACTTCCCCCTAAGCAGGGCGGTGCGGGTGGTGATCCGGGGCCGTCGACTGCGCTGGGCGTCTTTCTGGGGGTCAAGGCAGCCGTTGCGCGTGGTTTGGGCAAGGCAGATGTGGCGGGTGTCCATGTTGCCATTCAAGGCGTGGGCAGCGTGGGCGGTGGCCTTGCGCGCCATCTGGCGGCAGCTGGCGCGCGTTTGACGCTGGCCGATAAGGATGCGGACCGCGCCCTTGCGCTGGCCAAAGAGCTGGGTGGGGTCGCGATTGATGCTGATGCGATCCTTGCCATTGAGGCAGATGTGCTGAGCCCCTGTGCGCTGGGCGCGATACTGAACGATGCGACAATTCCGGCATTGAACGTGCCGGTGATTGCCGGGGGCGCCAACAACCAGCTTGCCCGGCCAGACCATGGCGCCGCCGTGCAGGCGCGCGGTATCCTGTATGCGCCAGACTATGTCATCAACGCGGGTGGGATCATAAACGTTGCGCTGGAATATCTGGATCAAGCCGATCGGGCGGCCGTCAATGCCAAGATCGCGGGCATCCCAGATCGGCTGAATGCGGTGTGGGATGAAAGCGCCGCCACAGGCGACCATCCGGCGTGTGTGGCCGACCGGATGGCGCAGGCCCTGATCGGGCGGGGATAAATCCGCTTAGGCCAGCCAGTCTGGTATCCGTTCGGCCGCAAGGATGGTTTCGGCTGCAATCCTGTCTGCAACAACGGCATAGTTGTCGCCATCGACCATGACTTCGGGGACCAAGGGCCGGCTGTTATAGGTGCTGGCCATCGTCGCGCCATAGGCCCCGGCGGTGCGGAAGATCGCCAGATCACCCGAGGCGACCGCATCGATCTCGCGCCCCATGGCAAAGGTGTCGCCCGTTTCACAAACTGGGCCAGCGATGTTCGCCACCATCTTTTGCCCATTGGGCTGGACGGCGGCGAAATCGTGCCACGCATCATACATGGCCGGACGGGCAAGATCGTTCATCGCCGCGTCCACAATAACATAAGGGTTGATGACGCCGGGCTTCACCCAGATCACCCGCGTCAGCAAAATCCCGGCATTGCCCACGATCACGCGGCCGGGTTCAAACATCAGCGTCACGTCCCAGCCCTTGGTTACGCGCGCGACCATCTCGCCATAATCGGCAGGCGAGGGCGGGTTCTCGCTGGGCTTATAGGGCACGCCCAAGCCGCCGCCCAAATCGACGCGATCAACGTCATGGCCCATGGCGCGCAGGTCGGCGACCAATTGGCCAACGCGGGCATATGCGGCTGCCAGCGGGTCGAGGTCAAAAAGCTGGCTGCCGATATGCAGGGCAACGCCGTGCATCTTCAGGCCCGGCAGACGGGCCAGTCGATCAAAAATGGCAGGCGCCTGATCAATGCCGACGCCGAACTTGTTTTCCTTTTTGCCGGTCGAGATTTTGGCGTGCGTCCCCGCGTCCACATCCGGGTTGACCCGCAGCGTGGCATGGGCGGTCATCCCCTTCGCAGCCGCGATCTGGGCAAGCACGACGCCTTCTTCTTCCAGTTCGATGTTGAATTGGCCGATGCCGGTGTCCAGCGCCTGTTCCAGTTCCGCACGTGTTTTGCCAACGCCTGAAAAAACAACGTCGTCAGGCTTCATGCCGGCCGCGATTGCGCGCGAGATTTCGCCGCCGGAAACGACGTCCGCCCCATAGCCAGCTTTGGCCAGCACGCGCAGGACCGCGCGGTTCGGGTTGGATTTGATCGCAAAGGCGATGTGGGATTTGCCGACCGGGGCGATGCCATCCCGGAACACCTGTGCATGGCGTTCCAGCGTCGCGCGGGAATAGACATAGACCGGCGTGCCAACCTCTTCGGCAATGCGGGGCAGGGGGACGTTTTCGGCGTGGAGGATGCCGTTCTTGAGCTGAAAATGGTCCATGGAAATCTTAGCCTTTGGGCGGAAGGTCAAATTTGTCGTCGCGGCGTTCTTCAGATTTGGTCAAAAGTTCGTCGCTACGTTTGGGACGCGCCTGTGGCGACGGGGCAATCATCTCATCCACCGTGGGCGGTTTCAGGGCCTCTTCCGGCTTCACAGGAAGGCTTGCCCCTTGGTAGGGCTTCAGTTTCACGCGACCGCCACAGGCCGACAGCGACAGCGCGACTCCCAGCGTCAAGGCCAAGGAAAGGGCAGGCATCAAGCGACTCATGCCACCCCCAATACCGCTTTTGCCGCGGCAATGCGCGTCCGAACCTGCGCAGGGGCTGTTCCGCCGTGGCTTATCCGGCTGGCGACGGATGCATCGACGGTCAGGACCGAGTAAACGCTGGCGGTGATGGCCGGGTGGATCGCCTGCAAATCAGCAAGCGGGATATCCGACAGCGCACATTTCAAGTCCTCGGCGTGTTTGACCGCACGGCCCGTGACATGGTGCGCTTCTCGGAATGGCAGGCCCGCCTCGCGCACCAGCCAGTCGGCCAAATCGGTTGCGGTCGCAAAGCCGCTTTCGGCCAAGGCGCGCATCCGGTCTGTCCGGAATGTCACGCTTTCGGTCATGCCTGTCATCGCGGCGATCGACAGGGCCAGCAGGTCGTGCGCCTCAAAGACGGGCGGCTTGTCGTCCTGCATATCCTTGGAATAAGCGAGCGGCAGGCCCTTCATCGTCATCATCAGTGCATTCAGGCAGCCAGTAATCCGCCCGGCATGGCCGCGGATCAGCTCCACCGCATCGGGATTGCGCTTTTGCGGCATGATCGAGCTGCCCGTCGACCATTGGTCGGGCAAGGCAACAAAGCCAAAGGGCTGCGACGCCCAGATGACGATTTCTTCCGACATCCGCGACAGGTGCAGCGCGCACTGGCTGGCCGCCATCAGATAATCGAGCGCAAAGTCCCGATCCGAGACGCTGTCGAGGCTGTTGTCGGTCGGTTTGTCAAAGCCCAGCGCATTGGCCGTTGCGTGCCGGTCAATCGGAAAGCCGGTACCCGCCAGCGCCGCTGCACCCAGAGGGCATTCGTTCAGCCGCGTCCGGGCCTCTGCAAAGCGCGCGCGATCGCGCCGGATCATTTCATACCAGGCCATCAAATGATGGCCCAGCGTGACCGGCTGGGCGCTTTGCAAATGGGTAAAGCCGGGCATCACATCGTCGGCATGGGCGTCAGCGCGGATCACCAGCGCCTTTTGCAACGCCTCAAGCCCCGCGTCGACGGCGTCCATGGCATCGCGCACCCATAGCCGGAAGTCGGTTGCGACCTGATCGTTGCGCGATCGCGCGGTGTGGAGCCGCCCCGCCGTCGGGCCAATCAACTCTGCCAACCGCGCTTCGGTGGCCATGTGAATGTCCTCGAGGGCCAGATCGACCGGCACGCCATGCGCCGCATATTCGGCGGCGACCTTGTCCAGCCCGTCCGAAATCGTCTGGGCGTCTTCAGCCGAAACAATGCCTTGCGCGCCGAGCATGGCGACGTGCGCCTTGGATGCGCGGATGTCTTGTTCCCACAACCGCTTGTCGAAGGGGATAGAGGCGTTTATCTCGCGCATGACGGCGGCTGGGCCTTCGGCAAAGCGGCCACCCCACATTGCATTGGAATTTGACGTGCGGCTGGAAATCTCGACGCTCCTTGCTTTCACCCTCGCGATTTCGGGATGCGATAGGCAATCCAACCAAAAGCCGCAAGAAAAAGCCCCGATATCATCCGCCGTAGCGCCGAAAGCTGAGCTTTCCGGCGCGATTGACCGCAGCCACAAAGGATCGCCTATGCCGGATACGGCCTTTGTAGCGCCGGGTGGAAAGGTGGTGCGACTGGCCGACTTCAAGGGCAAGCCTTTGCTGGTCAACCTTTGGGCAACATGGTGTGGGCCCTGCATTGCCGAAATGCCGACGCTGGAAAAACTGGCAGCGCGAGAGGCGGGTAAGTTGCAGGTGCTGGCCGTCAGTCAGGACATGAAGGGCCGCGCCGTGGTGGATAAATGGTGGGGGGCACAAGGGTTTAAGGCGCTGGTGCCCTATGTGGACGCCAAGGGCGATTTGGGCTTTGCGCTGGGCGGCGGATCGCTGCCCACCACGATTTTATACGATAAGGATGGCAAGGAAGTCTGGCGAATGATTGGTGGCGCAGAATGGGATAGCCCCAAGCAAATGGCGCTGATTGACGAGGGGATTTAACTTTGACCGTCATTCCGGCGAAGGCCGGAATCCATTAGCGTCAATGCCTGATATATTTGCAGCGACGGCGGGTACAGCCTTGCCAATTTGACATCGCCTGTGTTCATGGTTTCCGGCCTTCGCCGGAATGACGGGTTAGATGAGGCGGGCAGGCGAAACCGCTTCAGCCGTCACCCCCAATTCCGACATCCCCTCCGGCCACTCGCTGCCCGTGACCAACGCCTCGGCAATGGCAGACAGGGCAGGCGATGTTTGCAAGCCGAACCCGCCTTGGCCTGCCAACCAGAAAAAGCCCGGCGCATCCGGGGCAAAACCCGCCACGGGCGTCCGATCCTTCAGAAAGCTACGCAGACCTGCCCATTTGCCGGTGATGCGCGGGATTTGAAGGGTGGTGAACTGTTCCACCCGGTGGGCAGCAAGCGCAATGTCATATTCATCGGGCTGGACATCGCAGGGTGCTGTGTCCGTTTCATCATTTGGGCAGGCCAGCAGGCGATTGCCTTGGGGCAGGATGTAGAACACATCGCCGGGCGTCTTGATGAACGGCCAGTCGCGCACGGTCATCCCTGCGGGTGGATCAAAGACAATGATCGTCCGTCTTTTGGGCTGAAGGCCAATGGGACTGACCCCGGCCATTTCGGCAACATGGTCAGCCCAGGCGCCGGCTGCGTTGATGACGATAGGGGCGGTAAAGCTGTCACCGGCTTCGGTGGTCGCGCGCCAGCCCGGGCCGGATCGTTCCAATCGTTCAAGCCGATGCTTCACCAGGACACTGCCCTGCGTCTGTGCCTGTCGGGCAAAGCCCTGCAACAACGCCGCCGCATCCAGCGCGCGGCCGCCGTGATCGATCAATCCCGCCACGATGGGATCGTCCCCGTCGAGACGGATCGCTGGGAAGGCGATTGCCATCTTTTTAGGGCCAATCGGCAACACCGTATCGGTAAAGCGCTGCATATCTGCATGCAGGGCATCAAGATCTGCGCGCATCGCCGCGGTCGCGATGAACAGGGCTGATTTGGGTGTTGAAACAGGCGCTTCCGAAAAACCGGCAGGGGGTGTTTCCAGAAAAGACCGGCTCCAAGCTGTCAGTCCCCGCACCAGCGCATTGCCGAGGCCGAAATGATAGAAAGCCGCGCTACGCCCGGAACTGTGATAGCCCAGCGCGCTCTCGGCTTCGAGTAGGATCACCTGCCCATGCCGGGAAAGGCGGGCGGCGGCGGAAAGCCCAGCAATGCCGCCCCCGATGACAAGGAAGTCCGCCGCCGCGGCCATTAATCCCGAAGCAGCTCGTTGATCGCGGTCTTGGCGCGGGTCTGGGCGTCCACGCGCTTCACGATCACGGCGCAGGCCAGGCTGGGACCGGGCGTGCCATCGGGCAACGGCTTGCCAGGGAGAGCGCCCGGCACGACGACCGAGTAAGACGGCACGCGGCCGACGAAGATTTCGCCGGTGTCGCGGTCGATAATCTTGGTTGTGGAGGACAAGAAAACGCCCATCGCCAGCACGGCACCTTCTTCCACCACAACGCCTTCGACGACTTCGGAGCGTGCGCCGATAAAGCAATTGTCCTCAATGATGACAGGGCCTGCCTGAAGCGGTTCCAACACGCCGCCAATGCCTACCCCGCCGGACAGGTGCACATGCTTGCCGATCTGCGCGCAGCTGCCCACCGTTGCCCATGTGTCGACCATCGTGCCTTCGCCGACCGAGGCCCCAAGGTTCACAAAGCTGGGCATCAAAACGACATTCTTGCCAATATGGGCGCCCCGGCGAACGATGCTGCCGGGCACAGCGCGAAAGCCTGCGTCGCGAAAGCGGTTGGCACTCCAGCCATCAAATTTAGACGGCACCTTATCCCACCAAGCAGCGCCGCCCGGTCCGCCGGATATGGTTTCCATATCGTTCAGGCGGAAGGAAAGCAGCACAGCCTTTTTGAGCCATTGGTTGACTGACCATTGACCGTCAACCTTCTCGGCAACCCGCCGCGCGCCGCTATCGAGCAGGTCAAGCGCGGCATTGACGGCGTCGCGCGGGGCGCCCGTGGTGGCGGGCGATATGCTGTCCCGGTCTTCCCACAAGGCTTCGATGGTCTGTTCAAGCGCGTCCGTCATTTTTGTCCTCGTTATGAAGGCCCTTCAGCCAGGCCGTGATTTCATGGGTTTCATGGTCGATATAAGAGGGGCAGGCGGCCGGGCCGACTTGTTCTGACCCGTTATTGACCCAAAGCGTTGTCATGCCGATGTCTTTGGCGGGCTTCAAGTTGCGCGCCATATCTTCGGCAAAAAGGGCGGACGTCGGCTGCACGCCCCAAGCGCGGCAAAAGCCGTCATAGGCGCTGGGGTGCGGCTTGGGCTGATAGTCCATCGCGTGAATGTCGTGAATCGCCTCAAAACAGGTGTCGAGACCAAGCGCTGCAATCACGCGTTCAGCATAAGGCACATCGCCATTGGTGAACACGATCTTGCGGCCCGGCAGGCCCTGAATGGCGGCCCGCAATGTCGGGTTTTCGGAAACGCGGTCCAATTCGATGTCGTGCACGAAATCGAGAAAATGATGCGGGTCGGTCCCGTGCCGTTCCATCAACCCCGACAGCGTCGTGCCATGTTCGTGGAAGTATAATTTCTGGATCCGGCGGGCTTCGATCGGTTCGACGTCGAATAGTTGCTGCAGATACAGCGTCATGCGCGCGTCGATCAGCGCGAACAGGTCGCAAGACGCGGGATAGAGCGTATTGTCCAGATCAAAGACCCAGGTGTCGATATGGTGAAGCGCAGGCGGCATGGACTGCCCCTTATCACAGGCAAGGAAAACATAAAGGTATCTGCCGTTTGACACCAACCGCCCAAAATTCTAAAGAAAAGCCTCACCAAACCCCGTCGGGATAGGGCGTGCCGTTGCGCAGCGCGACCAACGAATAGGCGGGACAAGGTTCCAAGACGCTGAAAGCTGCCGTTTTTCCGATGGGATGACGCGCGGCTTTTTGTGTTTTGACGCGCCCGGGAATCGAGACGAAAAAGGCGAGAAATCAACATGGCGAAGCAAGCAGCGAAGGCGGACGCGATGGTCGCGGTTGCCAAGAAGCGCATCCGCAAGGTGTTCGGCAACATCCACGAAGTGGCTGAAATGCCGGACCTGATTCAGGTTCAGCGCGAATCTTACGAACAGTTTCTGCGGTCTGACCCGTCGATCGGTTATGTGTCCGGCTTGGAAAAGACGCTGCGCAGCGTTTTCCCGATCCGCGACTTTGCCGGAACGGCCGAGCTGGACTTCGTCAATTACGAACTCGAAGACCCGAAGTTTGACGTGGAAGAATGCCGCCAGCGTGGCATCACTTACGCCGCGCCGATGAAGGTGACGCTGCGCCTCATCGTTTTTGAAGTCGACGCCGAAACCGAGACCCGCTCTGTCCTCGATATCAAGGAACAAGACGTTTACATGGGCGATATGCCGCTCATGACTGAAAACGGCACCTTCTTCATCAACGGCACAGAACGTGTCATCGTCTCGCAGATGCACCGTTCGCCGGGTGTGCTGTTTGACCATGACCGGGGCAAGACCCACTCGTCGGGCAAATATCTCTTCGCCGCCCGCGTTATCCCGTATCGTGGCTCGTGGCTCGATTTCGAGTTCGACGCAAAGGATGTTGTCAACGTCCGTATCGATCGCAAGCGCAAGCTGCCGGTGACGGCACTGCTGCTTGCGTTGGGCCTGACGCCGGAAGGGATCCTCAACCATTTCTACAACACGGTCACTTTTGGCCGTGACGCGAATGGCTGGAAGGTTCCCTATGTCGCCGAAAACTGGCGGGGCCAGAAGCCGCTCTATGACGTGGTCGATGCCAAGACGGGCGAAGTCGTTTTCGCCGCTGGCCAAAAGGTCAGCCCGCGTGCCGCCAACAAGGCCGAAAAAGACGGCCTCGCCATGCTGCTGATCCCGACCGAAGAAATCTTTGGCCGCTATTCGGCGCTGGACCTCATCAACGAACAGACCGGTGAAATCTACATCGAAGCGGGTGAAGAGGTTTCGGCTGAAAACCTTGAAAAGCTCGACAAGGCGGGCGTTGACCGCCTCGAACTGCTCGACATCGATCATGTCAACACAGGTCCGTGGATCCGCAACACGCTGAAGGTCGATAAGGCTGAAGACCGCGATATGGCGCTCGATTCCATCTATCGCGTCATGCGCCCGGGCGAGCCGCCGACCAAGGAAACCGCTGAAGCCCTGTTTGCAGGCCTGTTCTTCGATCCGGAACGCTATGACCTGTCGGCTGTGGGTCGCGTGAAGCTCAACATGCGTTTGGGCCTCGATGCGCCGGACGATCTGACGACGCTGCGCACGGAAGACATTCTTGCCGTTGTGAAGACGCTGGTCGACCTGAAGGACGGCAAGGGCGAAATCGACGATATCGACAATCTCGGCAACCGCCGCGTCCGGTCGGTGGGTGAGCTTCTTGAGAACCAATATCGCATCGGCCTGCTGCGCATGGAGCGCGCGGTTAAGGAACGTATGTCGTCGGTCGACGTGTCGACGGTGATGCCGAACGACATGATCAACGCCAAGCCGGCGGTGGCGGCTGTTCGCGAATTCTTCGGCTCGTCGCAGCTGTCGCAGTTCATGGACCAGACCAACCCCTTGTCCGAAGTGACGCACAAGCGTCGCGTTTCGGCGCTTGGGCCGGGTGGTCTGACGCGCGAACGGGCCGGCTTTGAAGTCCGCGACGTTCACCCGACGCACTATGGCCGTATCTGTCCGATTGAAACGCCGGAAGGCCCGAACATCGGCCTGATCAACTCGCTGGCGTCGTTCAGCCGCGTGAACAAATATGGCTTCATCGAAACGCCTTATCGTCGCGTTGTCGACGGCAAGGTGACGGGCGATGTTGTCTATCTGTCCGCAATGGAAGAAGCCAAGCACACGATCGCGCAGGCCAATGCAGAGCTCAACAAGGATGGCAGCTTTGCGGAAGAGAGCATCTCCTCGCGTCAGGCCGGTGAATTCCTGATCGCGCCGCGTGAACAGATCACCTTGATGGACGTGTCGCCCAAGCAGCTTGTTTCGGTGGCCGCCTCGCTGATCCCGTTCCTTGAAAACGATGACGCCAACCGCGCGCTCATGGGTTCCAACATGCAACGTCAGGCGGTGCCGTTGGTCCGTGCTGAGGCGCCGTTTGTTGGCACAGGGATGGAAGCAACGGTGGCCCGCGATTCAGGCGCTGCAATCGCCGCCCGACGCGCCGGGATTGTCGATCAGGTCGATGCGACCCGTATCGTCGTGCGCGCCTCGGGTGAGGTGGATGCCGACCAATCGGGTGTCGACATTTATCGCCTGCAAAAGTTCCAGCGGTCCAACCAGAATACCTGCATCAACCAGCGTCCGCTGGTGAAGGTGGGCGATGTGGTGTCGTCCGGCGACATTATCGCGGACGGACCCTCGACCGAATTGGGCGAACTGGCGCTGGGTCGGAATACCCTCGTCGCGTTCATGCCGTGGAATGGCTATAACTACGAAGACTCTATCCTGATCTCCGAGCGGATCGTGAAGGACGACGTCTTCACCTCGATCCACATCGAGGAGTTCGAAGTCATGGCCCGCGACACCAAGCTTGGGCCGGAAGACATCACCCGCGACATCCCGAATGTGGGCGAGGAAGCGCTGCGCAACCTCGACGAAGCGGGCATTGTCTAT
>JAHEGQ010000296.1 GCA_024645025.1 Sphingomonadaceae bacterium | reverse complement strand
GGCGTGATCGGGCATGGCAGCGTCTATTTCTGCCAACAGCCGAACTTTCAGGTCCTCCCGTTCGGGCAGGCTTTCCTGGATGAAATCCGCGTCACGCACCGCATCCGCAATGCTGGCCGCAAAGGTCACCTTGCCCTCGGCAGGCAAGGCTTGGCCAAACAGCCGGGTCAGCGCGCGGCGGGCATTGGCCAGCACGGCGGCCGTTTTGCGCTCCACCTCGGGGTCCGGATCAAAGATCGCAACGTCAATGCCATTCAGCACAAACCGAGCTGCCCAGCCCGCGCCGATAACGCCGCCCCCGATAATCCCGACCTTGCGGATTTCCTGTGCCATGCTCTGTCTGCTCCTCAGCGCTTCTTGAGCTTCAGTTTTTCCCGCACCTCGGCAGGGCCCAAGATGCGTGCGCCCATGCCGGTCAGGATTTGGACCGCGCGTTCCACCAACTGGCCATTGGTCGCGAACTGGCCGCGGCCAAGATACAGATTATCCTCCAGCCCAACGCGCACATTGCCCCCGGCAAGTGCTGCCATCGCCACGAAGGGCAATTGGTTGCGCCCAATGGAAAAGCCGCTGAAAATGGCACCGGGCGGCAATTGATGCACCATCGCCATCGTCGTCAAGGGATCATCGGGCGCGCCATAAGGAATGCCCATGCACAGCTGGATCATCACCGGATCATCCAGCAGCCCGTCCCGGATCATTTCCTTCACGAACACCAGATGCCCGGTATCGAACACTTCCAATTCCGGGCGCACGCCCAGTCGCTGCACTTCGGCAGCCATGGTGCGCAACATCCCCGGCGTGTTGGTCATCACATAATCAGATTCGGCAAAATTCATCGTCCCGCAATCCAGCGTGCAGATTTCAGGCAGAAGCTCTTGCACATGGGCCAGCCGCTCCATCGGGCCGACCATATCGGTGCCCGCCGGATCAAGCGGCAGCGGCGTTTCGCCGGGGCCAAACACAATATCCCCGCCCATGCCGGCGGTCAGGTTGATGACAACATCGGTGTCGCTGGCGCGCACCCGTTCCACCACTTCGCGATACAGCGCGACATCGCGGCTGCCCTTGCCGGTTTCAGGGTCGCGCACATGGATATGGGCAATCGCCGCCCCCGCGCGGGCCGCTTCAATGGCGGCATCTGCGATTTGGGCCGGGGTAATCGGCAAATGGGGGTGCTTGTCTGCCGTCGCGCCAGAACCGGTCACGGCGCAGGTGATGAAGGTTTCAAAATTCATGGCATATCCTCTTGGCCTATGCCTCAGCTTAACCCGTATCGATCCGAAACAAATCGCAAAATGCGACAATTAGTTGCATAATACGACAAGGGCGATCACAGTCGATCGGGTGACCCAATCACTTGCCTTTGTCCTGATGCCCGGCTTTTCGGCGATTGCGTTTTTTGCAGCGCTTGAGCCACTCCGCATTGCCAACCGCCTGTCGGGAAAAACGTTGTTTGCTTGGACGATCCACGCGCCTTCGGGGGACGATGCCGCCGCCTCTAATGGAATGATGCTGCGCTGCGATGGGGCCTTGCCCGATGCCCCCCATACATTGGTCGTGTGCGCCGGATTTGACCCACTTCACCACGCCCAGCCGAGCTTGCTTGGCCAAATCCGGCGGCTTTGGCGGGCCGGCTGCCATATCGGCTCTGTGGATACCGGGGCCTTTGTTTTGGCTGAAGCGGGCATTTTGGGGCAGGAAATGATTACGCTGCATTGGGAAGCCGCAGAGGAGTTTCGCCGTCGCTACCCTCGCATCCCCGTGTCGACTGAGTTATATGAACGCCACGCCCGCCTGATGACGTGTGCGGGCGGCACGGCGGCGATGGACATGATGCTGGATGGCATCGCGGCCAGCCATGGCATCGCGCTGGCCCAAGCCGTTTCAGATCAACTGATCCATGATCGCATCCGCCCGGCAAGCGCGCCTCAGCGCACCCTGCCAGACCTGCACAGCAACCGCGCCAGCCCCCTTGTCCAGCGCCTTGTAACAGCCATGGACCAAGGCCGTGCGACAGGGCAGCCCCTTGCCGCCATTTTGGCCGCCACAGGCCTCAACCGACGT
>JAHEGQ010000016.1 GCA_024645025.1 Sphingomonadaceae bacterium | reverse complement strand
GGCATATGGATTGGCCTGAAGCGCGGGAGCTGGCGGGGCAGGTGCTCCTTTCCGATGCCGAAAACCAACGTGCTGCGGCCTTTCGGGTGAAAGCGGCGCGGGCGACGTTCATCCTTGGGCGCGCCATCTTGCGGAAGGGCCTGGCACTTGCAACCGACAGCCAGCCCGCAGAAATTGACGTGATTATCGAAGCCATGGGTCGCCCCGTCGCCCCCGAAAGCGGCTGGCATTTCAGCATCACCCATTCCGGCCCTTGGGTCGCTGTTGCCTTTTCCCGTGCGTGGATCGGCTGTGATCTGGAAACGGGTTCAAGCCTGCGCAGCACCGATCTGGCAGGCTTGGCGCGGCAGGTGTTCAGCCCACTGGAAATCGACGGGCTTGCCGCGCTGTCAGACCGGCCGCAGGAACAGCGTGCATTTTTTCTGGCGGTCTGGCGACGGAAAGAGGCGGTGTTGAAGGCCGCCGGACTGGGTCTATCAGGCAATCCGCGCGGCATATCAGTGACGACACCAGCCGGACTGGCCGATGCCGTCGCGGTTGCAGGGCAAAGCTATGACATGTCGGATCTTTCCGGAGACGGCTTGCCAACGGTCAGTCTGGCCACGCTTAGGGTTTCGGCGGTGTAGCAGGACCCGATACCAGCACCAAAAGCCCCCCGATCAGCGGTGTCAGCACGACCGAAGCAAAGAAATAGCCGTAAAAGCCCATCTTCCGCCTGCCCCCCAAAAAGGCCACGACGAGACAAAGCGCCAGATAGATCAGTAAGGGGATATGCATCAGATATCTCTTGTTCACGTTCAGGGTTGCGCGGGGAGGGCGGGATTTTCTTCTTGGAACACCACTTCGGGTTGGCCGGCCGTCGCGGCATCCAGTTTTTCCACACGAATCGGCATGTCACTGGTTGCGCCATTTGGCATGAAATCTAACGGCAACCCGCCCAGGTCCCATCCCTGCATGGCCCGCAGCGAAATGGCAACTTCGCGGCTATCTGTCGACCCCGTACGTTGCCATGCACTGGCCATCAGGCGCACCGCATCATGAGCCAGCAATTCGCGGCTTTCCATTTCGTCCAGACCGACAAGGTTCCGCTCTGGCGGCGGATCCCCATAGGACAGAACATAGATCGGCCCCGCCGTGCTGTCGGGCGCGGCTTTGACAAGCGCCGACGCCTCGTCCTGCAAATCCGGCAGGCACAGCACTGCAGCGTGCAGGTTGCGGCGGTGCATTTGTTCCAGAAGCTGCGCTTCGGCAGCCGACGTGCCAAGGATCACCACCAGATCGACCCGAAGCCGCTCTTTGGTGGCGGCATCGACGAAGCTGGTGATCAGCTCGTCAAAGCGGTTGAGGGTCGGTGAATATGAAATGAACTTGCGCACCTGCGGGGCATCCACCCGGTTGGGCGAGGTGTTCAGCGCGGCAATCTCGCCCTTGTAGATCTGGAACAGATCATAGCCGTATTCATTGCGGGGCGAGACGATGACAATATTGAAAAGCCCATTTTCCTTAGCAAAATGCGCGATGGAACGGGCAACTTCCGCGTCGCTGGGGGACAGGCGGAAGACGGTGGGAAAGTTGTGTTCAGTCAACTGGGCCAGACGGATCGTCGGGGCAAAGTAAAGCAGACCCGCCGCATCATAGATGGTAGATGCCTGTATCGCGCCGTCAATATCGGGATGCCCGATCACCCCCTGAATCGAGGTATCCTGCGCGATATGCTCCGCCACACTGCGGGCTGCGCCCACTTCGTAGGGGTAGGGAACGATTTCCAGCTTTAGCACGGCCTGTGTGCCATCAGGGCGGACCACCTTGATCGGGTCTTTGTTGATTTCGTCGGCCGCCCGTTTTGCGCCATTGAAAAAGCTAGCTTCGTCAGATTTCCACGGAACCGCGATCCGCACGGGGCCATCCGCCGCCAGCGCGTAGTCATGCCGTGCTTCGGACAGCGCACCCAGTCCGCGCGCTGTTTCCCATGTATAGTAGCCCCACAGCAACGCCATAAAGGCAAAGAAACCCGCAAGCGCGCGCCAGCGCACAGCACGGTGGCGCAGCAGCGACCAGACAACCCGCATCGTCAGCAGGGCGCCAGTGGCCATCAGGATAAAGTTCAGAAGATAGATCAGTCGGTTGTCCACAATCAGCCCCGTCAGTCGCTGTTCAGGATGACCGGCAGGCCATCTTTACCATTGCCCATGATGATAAGTTTCGAATTTGGGGAATCTGCCAGTTCCTTGGTCGCGCGCACGCCCTCCCATTTCAGCAGATCGGGGGTCAGGGTTTTGCTGACGGTCAGGTTATAGGCAGCGAAACCTTCGGCCTCGATCTTTCGGCGGGCGGCTTCACTTTCGGCGGCTTTCAGACGGTAAACATAGGAATCCGCAATCTGTTGCTGCTTGGCCTTTTCGACCACGGCATCCTGCAACACATCGGGCAGCACGATACGCTGGATCACCACATCGTCGATCTGGATGTAGTTTTGCGCCAGCGATTCCGCCACTTCGGCCACGCTGTCCTGAATAAGATCACGGCTGCGGGTATAAAGGCTTTCGCTGTCCAGCCCGCCAAGCGCTTTGCGCACGGCGCCTTCGACTTCGGGGATCACGACTTTTGTGGCGTAATCCGGCCCGACCCGCTGGTGCAGTTTGCCCAATAGATTGCGGTCGGGCTGGTAGCGGATGGAAATTACCGCAGTCGCACTCAGACCTTCGCTGGTCAGGATGGGCAGGGACCGTTCTTCTTGCTGTACGCGCACATCATAGATGTAAAGCTCGTCCCAAGGGAAAATGATCTGCAATCCTTCGCCATAAACGGTGTCCGTGACGGTGCCGCCAAAGAACCTGCGCCAATGCACAGCAGCCTCGCCTGGGCCGACGGTGATGAACACCTGTGGAATAAAATAGACAAATACAGTCAACCCCAAGATCAGGGCGAGGAAACTTCGTGCTGCGAGTCTGCGCATTAGACCACCTTTTTCGTGGACGGGTCCGGCGATAACCGGACCCGCATTCCGTCAGTTCAAGAAGCTGCCGTTTCCGGCGCGGCAGCGGTTTCGGCCGCAGCCTTCTCGGCGGCGCCGGCCTTGCCACGGCCACGGATCGACTTTGCGGCTGTCTTGCCCTTTTCGATCAGTTCTTTGAAGGCTTCTTTGGTGTTTTCCGCCTTGAAATCCTCCATCGTGCCACCGCCTTCGAAATGACGGCGCATCAGATGGCCGACGGCATAGGTCGAAGCACCACCCAGAATTGCCGCCGCCCCTGCGCCGACAGTCCAGCCGATCACGGGGATCATCTGTGCAACAGCAAAAAGCGGCAGGGCGCCAAAGGCCGGAACCGCGCCGCCCAGAAGTGACATCAGCACCTGACGCACGCGCGCATCAGATGCCTCGACCCCGTGCATTTCTGCCAGTTTCTGGATCATCTTGAATTGCACGGCTCCCACGCCGACCAGATCAAGAACTGGAACCGGCACCAGACCGACGCTCATCGCCACTAGCATGTAGCGGTCGATGACAACTTCGGTTTCGGCTTTGGCCGGTGTGACTTTGTGGGTAACAGCCACGTCGGTGGCCGTTGTGGTTTCGGCGGGCTCGGTTTTAGGATCGCTCATGTGCAAGTTTCCTTTTGGGGGCCAAATGGCCATTTTTCGGCAGGGATCAGACATCCGGCGCGTTCAGGGGCCGGTCTTGACTTGGTCTTGGGTCATGTTTCAGTGGCAACAATCCTCCCGTATTCCAGCCGCACAACCATATCGGCGTTGGACAGATAGCTTTGGTCATGCGTGACCGAAATCACGGCCTTGCCCCTGTTCCGCAGGTCGGGAAGCAGTTCGTTGTAAAAAACGTCACGGAAATGCGGGTCTTGTTCGGCTGCCCATTCGTCAAAGATGAAAACGGGCCGGTCTTCGACCAGCATGGTGATCAGGGCCAGACGCTTGCGCTGACCGGTTGATAGTTTGCGCGTGGAAAAGGTGCCGTTTTCAAAGCGGACCTTCTGCGCCAGACCCATCCGGTCAATCCATTGGTTGATCTGTACCGGATCGGCCGCTTCGTAACCGTAAAGCCGCTCGAACAGGTGAAAATCGCTCATCACCAGCGAAAAGACGCTGCGCAGGCGGGCGACGGTATCAGGGCGTACCTGTTCGCCGTTCAGCCAGACACCCGCGCAAGCCGAAGGGTAAAGCCCGGTCATCGACTTGATCAGCGTGGATTTGCCGCTGCCATTGCCGCCGATGATATAGACCAATTGCGCTGCTTTGACCGTCAGATTGACGGGGCCAAGCGCAAAGCCGTTGCTGCCATCCGGGTCGGTATAGGTATAGTCCAGATCGCGCAGTTCCAACTGTTCGAACCGTTCCGGCGGGGGCAGGGCGGATTGGGGATCTTCGGCCAGTTGATCCAGCTCTGACTCAAGCGACAGCAGACCTTTCAGCGCCGCATTGGTGCGGTTGACCATCGGGATGATGTCTAGAAACCCTGCCAGATAGCCGATCAGGAACAGCACGACGGCGGTGATTTCCAGAATTTCCACCGAATAGACGCTGGAAAAGCGCGGAATCAGGAAGACCACCGCCGCAAGCACCCAGTAAAAGATCGACTGGATCACCATCCGCGCGCGCACACTGTCGCGGGTGGCTTCGTTCACCAGCTTGCTGTTGACCGACACAAGGTCGTTATAGGCGCGATGGATTGCGTCGCGCCGTTCGGCGTTCAGCTTGACCTCAATAAAGCCGCGCAGGGTTTCCGCCATGGTGTGCGACAGGTCGCCTTCGGTGGCGAGGATGCGGTCCATGCCTTCACGCGCCTGTTCGCGGCTGCTGTGACGGTAAAGCGCCGCGCCGCCCAAACCCGCCCCGACGGCCAGAAAAGCAGCGGGCGACATGTACAGCAGATAGAACGCACAAAAGACCAGCATGAACATGGATTGCACGCCATAGACGATCACATCGGACGCCTGGACCACATGCCCGATATTGCGCGCGCTTGTGGCGATAATGTCGGTATTGCGCATCCGTTCCAGCCGGTCCAGCCGGACCAGCAGCAGTTTGTCCATCAGGCGCACGCGCTGCCGGGCCATGGCGGTGTCAAACAGTTCCTTGCCCGCCACCTCGGCCCGAACCTTGGTCCAGCCAAAGATCACCAGACACAGGATGAACAACACAAACTGCTGTGTCGCCGCATGGCTGGAATAGACGGCAGAGGCGCCCGAATTGATCAGCGCCACCAGCGCCGCATTGGCCGCTCCCGACAGCGCTGACAGCATCAATATCCATTGCAGCCGCTGTTCGGATTCCTTGCGAAGCAGGTCGATCAACTGCATGTCGCGGCCTTTGTACAGAAACAGGCAAACAAGATCATACCGCCCCTCCGGTCCAGAACGCGCCTGTTGCGGCGCGCCGGTCTATCGCATCCAGACAGGCCGCGTCGATCTGGCCCAGATGGTCCAGCACAAACGGTACCCCATCTTCGGTCATAGCGGCACGCTGAAACCCCCAATCCGTGCGGGCAGGCAGCCCGACAAAGGCAGTGCCAAGATTGCGGGCATGGCGGGCAACAAAATTGACATCATCAACGAAAAGCGCACGGTCCGGCGCGACCTTGGCTATGTCTTGCACGATTTCGCGCAGACCGGGGCGAAAATCGTTGGTGCAGACATAGGCATCGAACACATCGCCCAGCGACCCCAGTTCGCGGCGCATGTAATCTTCGTCCAAGCCACCATAGCAGATCAGTTGCACACCCAGGCCGCTCGCCATCTGGAGGAATGTTTCGGCCCCTTCGGCAATCTGGATCGGGTTCTGTCCCAGAAAGGCCGCGCGAAATGCGAAGTAATCCGCGATCATTTCTTCGTGGCTTTTGTTGCGCAGCGATTCCGGCGGGTTATCCCCGAAACAGGACATGAAATAGCGCGTCGCTTCCTTGCGATTGCGCGAGAACATGTTGTCCTCCATCTCGCGCGTGTAGGGCAGACCGCCGAATTCGCAGCTTTGCCGCAGAAGGGGCGCGAAGCTGTCGGTCAAAAGCGGACCGTCCAGATCGACTGCGATAAGTTTCAGATGTTTCATGCGTTCTAGTTCCGTTTTCCCGTAATGCTTTGCGACCATGCGCGCTGCAATTCCTGTGTAATCTGTGTGGCCGATGTCGAAAATCGCCCGATCCGCTGGCCCTGTGCGGCCGAAAGGATGTCACCCTGCACCGACAAGAGTGTGGCCCCGCCCACCACTATTGACCCTTCGGTTCCTGCGGTAAAGTCCACCGTTTCATCCTTGCGGATCGGACGGTCCAGCGTGACCTCTAGCTGGCGCAACAAGCCCAGACGGGTCTTGTCCGCTGCGGCAGGTTCTTCGGTGGAAATCGCCCGCATCACCTGACGCACAGCTTCTAGCAGCACGATACCATCCACGGCTGGGCCAACGAAGTCGTTATAGAATCCTGCCTTGGGTGCCACGTTCAGGGTGGCGCGCAGGCGGGGGCCGTCTTTGGCCAGGCCCGCCAGCAGCACGTTATCGGCATGGGTCTTGTTGACCCTGCCCTTGCGGATGCGGCGGGCGTTTGTGGTTTGTGCGCCCGTCCCTTCGGGCAAGAGATCCATCGCGCCAAACTGAAGTTGCCCCTGCGCCACGACAACACCCGCCTGCCGCACCTCGGCCCGATACCCGTGGGCGCGGGCGGGATCGGGGCGCACTGATATTTCGGCGGGTTGTTTGGCACAGATCGCCGGATAGTCAAAACGCAACTGCCGCAGGAACACCGACGCGCGCGGATCGCCATGGGTCTGGCAAAGCTCTGTCGCACGGGTCAGTTGGCAAATCGCCTCGGCCAGATGCAGGCCCGAGACGTGATCCAGCGGATGGTCAAAGAACAGCGGGTGGCTTTCGTCGATCACCAACCGCGCCGTGGCGCGGGGCGATTTGCCCAGATGCAGCACGGGACGCGCGATGACCAGATTGACGGGGTCTTTCTTTTGCCCCTGCAAATACAGGTCCAAATGCAGCAGTTCCGGCTTTTCCGGCGCATCGCTTCGGCTTTCCCCCGCCGCCCTGTCGGCCAATGCGCGCAGGTTGGGCGATTGCAGCAATTGATCCGCCTTTTCACTCAACTTCAATTGCGGCAGCGCGGCGGTCAGGCGGCTAACCACCGTCATCAGCGCGATACTGTCAAAGCCCTGTTCCGCCAAGGGCGCATCCAGTTCCAGATCGGCGGGCGAAACTCCGCGATAATCGGCGGCGATCCGGCGCAGGATGTCTTCGACCCCCGCATCAGCCGTTGTGACGGTGGCGACAGCGGTAACAGGGGCCGCCACGGGTTGCGGCACGGCATTGGCCATTGGCAACACCCAATAGGGTTTGCAGTCAAAGGGATAGGTGGGCAGCGCCAGTTTGCGCTGCGGCATAAGGCGGAAGGCGGGCCAGTCTATCGCCAGACCTTCAGCCCATGCCGCGCACGCGCGGGGCAGGTCGCGGTCTTTGGCCCATCCGGCCTGCAACACCGACAAATCGGACGCGCGCAAGAAGGATGGCTTGCCCTGTATATGCCCCGTCCACAGACCAAGCCCGGCTGGCGCAGGTTGTCTTGCCAGCCATGCCCGCAGCGTTTCGGTCAGTTGCGCCACATCTTCGGCCACCACCGCCAGACGATGGGCCATCGCATCGCGCCCGTCCTGCAATGTGACTGCGATCCGCGCCAACAGACCGGATGCCGTGTCAGCTTGTGCGTCGATCCAATTGCACAAACGTTCAGCCTGCGCCCGCAATGCCGTTTCCGTGGCTGCTGACAGGATCACCGCCTGCGGGGCCAGATCCACGGCCGGATCGGCTAGATCGGGCGGGCCGTCCAGAATGACATGCGCATTCACCCCGCCAAAGCCAAATGAACTGATCCCCGCCCGCAGCGGCAGCGCCCGCCCCGCCGTATCGCGCGGTTCCCATGCCGTCGTGGTCTGGGCCAGACGGAAGGGGCTGCCTTCCAGCCGCAGCAGCGGATTTACTGTGCTACAATGCAGGTTGCCGATGATCTGGCGGTGCCGCATCTGCAACAGAACCTTGATCAACCCCGTCACTCCCGCTGCCATTTCCATATGGCCGACATGGGTTTTGACTGCGCCGATGGTGCAGAACGTTTGTGGAAGAGTTGCCCCGTTTCGGGCGGCGTCAAAGGCGGTCTTCAGCCCCTCAACCTCGATCGGGTCGCCAAGGGCGGTGCCGGTGCCGTGCGCCTCGATATAGGAAATCGTGGCGGGGTCTATTTGGGCGCGATGAATCACCTCGCGGATAAGTTCCGCCTGCGATTGCGGGTTGGGCGCGGTCAGGGAAACAGCGCGTCCTGCATGGCGCACACCCGTGGCGCGGATCACGCCAAGGATGTCATCGCCATCCCGCCGCGCATCCGCCAGACGGCGCACAACCACCACGCCGATGCCTTCGCTGCGTACATAACCATTGGCGTCCTTATCAAAGGTCTTGCAGCGCCCGTCCGGTGACAGCATCCCTGCGGCGGAAAAGGCGACATGCAAATCCTCGTTCGGCATGGCATTGACGCCACCCGCGACGATCATGTCACAGACTCCGCTGCGCAGATCTTCGACCCCCCGATGCAAGGCGACCAGACTACTGGAACAGGCGGTTTCGCAAGGTTCACTTGGTCCATGCAGGTCCAACATGTGGCTGATGCGGTTCAAGCCCATCGACACCACATTGCCCATCACCCAACGCGGATCGGTGCTGCGTCCGGCGCGCCCCACCATCATTGCGTAAGATGCCGAAGCCAGACCCATGTAAAGGCCCGTCTTGGACCCGCCCAGACTGCGCGGTGCATAGCCGGCGGATTCCAGCGCTGCCCAGACATGCATCATCATCAACCGCTGTTGCGGGTCCATGATTTCCGCCTCGGCCGGGGAAAGGCCAAAAAAGGCAGGGTCAAAATCGGCCAGACCGTCGATAAAGCCGCCCCAATGGATATTGGTCTTGCCGGGTTCCTGACGCGGAACACCGTCAATCCGCTGCCAATCCCAACGCCATGATGGCGGGCGCGAGATCACATCGCGGCCTTCGATCATGTTGCGCCACAGCGTTTCAGGATCGGTGGCACCGGGGAATGCGCCGCTCATGCCGATGATGGCGAAACCATCAGCGGTTACAGTCTGTACTGCAGGCCCCAAGGTTATGGGGGCCGGCGGATTTATCACCGCCTGTAATACGGGTTGTGGCATTTGCGGGGGGAAAGGCCTGCCGGCAAAGCGGTTGATCAACGCCCCGACAGTTGCGCATTCATACAGGGCTGCGGGCGAAATTTCGGCTTCCAGCAACACCGATAACTGGCTGGCAAGTTCGGCAAAGGTGATGGAGTCCAGCCCGATTTCCGAAAGTCCGGTGTCTGTGCCAACCTCTGACACATCCAGATGCACGATCCGCGCGACAGTGGCCCGCACCGCATCCGCTAGCCCGGGGTCGGCAGCCTTGATCAGAGGCACCGTTGCGGTGGGCACCTGTACTGTTTCGCGCTGCGGCAGGGATGCGGCAATGGGGGCCACGTCTGCCATCGGGGCCAGCCGCGCGGCAAGCGCCGCGATGGTCGGGCTTTCAAAGAACAGCGTTGGCGCAATGTCGCGCTGCAATTCCGCGGACAGCCGTGCCGACAATTCGTGAAAGGTTATGGAATCCAGCCCGAATTCCACCAGATCGGCGGATACATCCAGATCACTGACCGCGATGTGGGTCAGGTCGGACACCACCTCTTGCAAGCGGCGTTGCAAGGCCAGTGCAGCTTGTGGTTTCGGCGCGGGCGGTGAGACCTTGCTGCGCGGGGGCGTCACGCCAACCCGCGCGGTGACAAAGCCGCGTAGATCGACGAGCACCGTCCCATCAGGCGCGCACAGCGCGATATTCGTCACCTGTCTGCCAGCGTCTTCGCGCTGTTCGGCCAGAACCGTCACCTCTGACGTCAAGGTGGCGTGGATGTCGATGACCTCTATCCTGACCGGCACTTGCAGCGGGATCGGCCCGGCATCCTGTCTCAGCACAAAGCCCAGCGTCGATTGCAGCGCGGCATCCATCAGGTTTGGCGGCAGGGGCAGGCCAACCGCACCATCGGGCACGCGCAGGCGGGTCAACACAAAGCCGTCCCCCGCGCCCGCGCTTTTGATCAGGCGCAAAGTCGAGCCGTAATCCAGCCCCATGCGGGTGAAAGCGTCATAAAATCTTTGCCCGCTGATCTGCTCTGTCACCCGTGCCTGCCACGCCGCCAGATCAAGCCGGCGCGCGGGTTGTGACGGCCGCGCCACGATCCGCCCGCGCGCATGTATGCAGGCGGTGCTTTCGATCTGGAACGCTGCATCGGCATCCCTTTGCACATGCAGGTGCAGCGGTGGCGACATCAGAGCGGCATGGGCCATGCGTTCAAAGGACAGATCGCGGATCGACAGCGTGGTGGTTCCCAGGTGGAACTGCCCCGCATCATAGGCCATCGCGGCATAGGCCATGCCGGGCAGGATCGGCTGGCCCTGCACCAGATGATCGCGCACGAAGCTCGCACTACCATCAAACAGAGCGTCATAGCGCAGGCTATCCTGCTCGTTCTGCGCCATCAAGCGCGGCG
>JAHEGQ010000013.1 GCA_024645025.1 Sphingomonadaceae bacterium | reverse complement strand
TCAGGCGATTGCGCTGCGAATGGCGGCCAGTGCTTCAGCGGCCTTTGCCCCATCCGGACCACCGCCTTGCGCCATATCGGGCTTTCCGCCGCCGCCTTGACCGCCCAGGGCCTCAACGCCCTTGCGCACAAGATCAACCGCGCTGAGTTTTGCCGTCAAATCGTCGGTCACGGTGACCAGCACCGACGCGCGCCCCTCATTGACGGTCACAAAGGCGGCAATGCCGGATCCCAGGCGCGCCTTGGCATCATTGGCAAGGCCGCGCAGGTCTTTGGGGTCCAGCCCGTCAAAGCTTTGGGCCAGGAATTGCAGGCCATTTACGGTTTCAGGCTCTGCCGCGGCCGCCCCGCCGCCGCCCAGCGCCAGTGCCTTCTTCGCCTCGGCTAGGTCTTTTTCCAGCTTACGGACAGTCTCGCTCAGCGCCGCGACACGCGCAGGCACCTCATCCGGGTTGGCGCGCAATTGGGCGGCGACGTCGCGCAACTTGGCGTCGCGATCGATCAGCCATAAGCGGGCGGCTTCGCCCGTCATAGCCTCCACCCGCCGAACGCCCGATGCAACCGCACCTTCCGTCACAATCTTGAACAAGGCAATGTCACCCAGCGCATTCACATGGGTGCCGCCGCATAGTTCCACAGAATAGGCCCGCCCATCGGGGCGCGGCCCCATGGTGAGAACCCGGACTTCCTCGCCATATTTTTCGCCAAACAGGGCAAGTGCCCCGGCGGCAATTGCATCGTCCGGGGTCATCAACCGGGTTGTCACCCCTTCATTGCCACGGATTTCGGCATTCACCTCGGCTTCAACGGCCGCAATATCGTCGGCCGTCAACGCGGTCGGATGCGAAAAGTCGAAGCGCAGACGGTCTGCCGCCACAAGACTGCCCTTTTGCGTGACGTGCGCGCCCAACCGGTTGCGCAAGGCGGCGTGCAGCAAATGGGTGGCGGAATGGTTGGCGCGAATGGCGTTGCGCCGTGCCGCATCCACCACAAGATGAACGGTTTGCCCCACACGGATCGTGCCCGTGGCGATCAAGGCCTGATGGGCGTGCAGCCGGCCCAGTGGCTTTGCGGTTTCGTCCACCTGCGCCAACAGCCCATCGTCACCGCTGATCGTGCCGGCATCGCCTGTCTGGCCGCCGCTTTCGCCATAAAAGGGTGTTTGGTTGGTCAGGATGACAACCTTGTCCCCCGCCTGCGCCTGATCGACCCGCTGACCATCCTTCACCAACGCAACGACCTGACCTTCGCCTTGGGTCCCCACATAGCCGGTGAATTCAGTTGCGCCCAGTTCATCGGCAATGTCGAACCAGATGTCGTCAGATGCGGTTTCGCCGGATCCCTTCCACGCGGCTCGGGCCATCGCCTTCTGGCGCGCCATGCCTTCATCAAAGCCCGCCCGGTCGATGCCAAGGCCTTGCGAACGCAAGGCATCTTCAGTCAGGTCATAGGGGAAGCCATAGGTGTCATACAGCTTGAAGGCTGTGTCACCGGGCAGAACATCGCCAGCTTTCATCGTGGCCGTTGCGTCGTCCAGCAGCTTCAACCCTTTGTCCAAGGTTTGCCGGAAACGGGTCTCTTCCTGAAGCAAGGTCGCTTCCACCAAAGGCTGCGCGCGCAGCAATTCCGGATAGGCGGCCCCCATTTCAGTCACCAGCGACCCAACCAGGCGGTGCATCAACGGGTCTTTTGCGCCCAGCAAATGGGCATGGCGCATCGCCCGACGCATAATCCGGCGCAGCACATAGCCGCGCCCTTCATTGGACGGCAAAACGCCATCGGCAATCAGAAAGCCCGATGCGCGCAAATGGTCCGCAATCACGCGGTGCGATGCCTTCATAGCGCCATTGGGGTCGCTCTTCGTCAGATCGGCCGATTCACCGATCAGCGTCTTGAACGTGTCGGTATCATAATTGTCGTGGACGCCCTGAAGAACTGCCGCAATCCGTTCCAGCCCCATGCCAGTGTCGATCGACGGGCGCGGCAGAGCGGAACGGCTGCCATCAGCGGCCTGATCGAACTGCATGAACACAAGGTTCCAGATTTCGACAAAGCGATCCCCATCCTCATCCGGGCTGCCCGGGGGGCCGCCGGGGATATGATCGCCATGATCCCAGAAAATCTCGCTGCACGGACCGCATGGCCCGGTATCGCCCATTGACCAGAAATTGTCGGATGTTGGGATGCGGATGATGCGGCTTTCGGGAAGGCCCGCAATCTTCTTCCAAAGGTTAAAGGCTTCGTCATCGGTGTGATAGACGGTGACAGTCAGGCGATTGGGGTCCAGCCCCCATTCCTTGGTGGTCAGGCCCCAGGCCAGTTCGATGGCCTGTTCCTTGAAATAATCGCCGAACGAAAAATTGCCCAGCATTTCGAAGAACGTATGGTGACGCGCCGTATAGCCCACATTGTCCAGATCGTTATGCTTGCCGCCCGCCCGAACGCATTTTTGCGAAGAAGCCGCGGTCGTATACGGCCGCGTTTCCAGCCCGGTGAAAACGTTCTTGAATGGGACCATGCCCGCATTGGTGAACATCAGCGTCGGGTCATTATGCGGCACTAGCGGCGCAGAGGCGACGCGCTCATGCCCATTGGCGGCAAAATAGTCGAGGAAGGACCGGCGAATATCGTTTGTCGAAGTCATGACCAAATCGCTTAGGCGAGGCATCGACGCTACTCAAGCCTTAGCACACGGGTTCGGCACCTGATCTGTCCGGATGACGCAAAAAAGGCCCGCCGGGGCTGGCGGGCCTTTTGAAGCGTGAGACGCAACGACGCGTCTTTGGATCAAAGCCGGGCGATCGGTCCCGACATGAAGACCTCAAAGATCGTCATTCGCCTCGGGTTCAGTCATCAGTGTTTCGGCAACAGCGTCGGTTCGACCGCGGATTTGCTGTTCCAATTTTGCGGCCATTTCCGGATTATCTTTCAGCCAGTTCTTGGCATTTTCACGCCCCTGCCCGATCCGGATCGAGTCATAGCTGAACCAAGCACCCGATTTTTCAACAAGCCCGGCTTTGACGCCAAGATCCAGAATTTCGCCGTTCTTGGAAATGCCTTCGCCATACATGATGTCGAATTCGACCTGCTTGAACGGCGGTGCAACCTTGTTCTTCACCACTTTGACGCGGGTGGCGTTGCCGACAATATCTTCACGATCCTTCACCTGACCGGTGCGGCGAATGTCGAGGCGCACCGATGCATAAAATTTCAAGGCATTGCCGCCGGTTGTCGTTTCCGGCGAACCATACATCACCCCGATCTTCATGCGGATTTGGTTGATGAAGATCACCAGACAATGCGACCGGTTGATCGACCCGGTGATCTTGCGCAGCGCCTGGCTCATCAAACGGGCTTGAAGGCCGACATGGCTATCGCCCATCTCGCCTTCAATTTCAGCACGCGGCACCAAAGCTGCAACCGAATCGATCACCAGCACATCAACCGCGTTGGACCGCACCAGCGTATCCGCGATTTCAAGCGCCTGTTCCCCCGTATCGGGCTGCGACACGATCAGCTGATCAATGTTGACACCCAGCTTCTTGGCATAAATCGGGTCGAGCGCATGTTCGGCGTCGATAAAGGCTGCGGTGCCCCCGGTTTTCTGAGCTTCGGCAATGGCATGAAGCGCCAAAGTCGTCTTGCCAGAGCTTTCCGGGCCAAAAATCTCCACAATGCGGCCACGTGGCAAGCCGCCAATGCCAAGCGCGATGTCGAGGCCCAAAGACCCCGTCGACACGGCTTCGATTTCAATGGCTTCGCGCGACCCCAGCTTCATGGCTGAGCCCTTGCCAAATGCACGGTCAATCTGAGCCAGTGCTGCTTCGAGTGCTTTTTCTCTATCCATTGTTCCCGAACGATCCGTTTCGATGACTTTGAGTTGAGCCGACATGGCCATTCCCCTCGTAGCTGTTGCACCTGCTGCGTCAATCAGATGCGGTATGTATACACTTTGTTCTCATTTGAACAAGAGGGGAACGAAATTTTTTTCCTGTTTTGTTCTATGTTCCTTTATCGACTGCCAGCGCCTGCCGAACAGCCTCTGCAAGCTTTTGAACGGAAAATGGTTTTGGTAAAAACTCGACATTATTCAGCGCGATGGATTGACGCAGTTGGGCCTCGGCATAGCCGGACATGAACACGATGGGCAGCTCTGGGTGCAGGGCACGGGCCGCACGCCCAAGGGCCGGACCATCCAGCAAGGGCATCACCACATCTGAAACCAGCAAATCAATATCGCCCCGATCATGCAAGATTTGCAGCCCCTCTTCGCCATTGGCAGCGGTCACCACCTCATAGCCATGCCGCGACAGGGCCCGCTGGGCGACATTGCGCACCATATCTTCGTCTTCCACCAACAAGATCGTCCCGCTCCCCCATAGCTCCACTGGCTGCTCCCGGTTGCGACGCGGTTCTGGCTCTGTCCCGGCTTCTTCCAGATAGACCGGCAGATAAATGACAAAGCTTGTGCCCTTTCCGGGCGTCGAGTCGGCAAAGATAAAACCGCCGGATTGCTTGACGATGCCATAAACGGTGGACAGTCCCAGCCCGGTCCCCTTGCCCACTTCCTTGGTGGTAAAAAAGGGCTCAAAAATCTTGGGCAAAAGCTCGGGCGTGATGCCCGTGCCGGTGTCGGTCACGCTTAAGGCTGTATAGTCGGCGACAGGCAAGACATCGCTCTGTATGCGCTGCACTTCAGCTGCCGAGACAGCGTATGTCTGAATAGTCAGACGCCCACCTTGCGGCATGGCATCGCGTGCGTTGACCGCCAAATTGACGATTACCTGTTCCAGCTGCCCAGGATCCGCCCGGATCGCCCCCAGTCCGCGCCCATGCTTGACGTCCAGAACGACCCTTTCCCCCATTAATCGTGTCAGCAGATTTGAAATCTCGGCAACCACATCAGGCAATTGCAAAATCTGGGGCCGCAACGTTTGCTGCCGGGAAAAGGCCAGCAATTGTCGGGTCAACCCAGCGGCGCGATTGGCGTTGTTCCGAATTTGGTGGATATCATCATAATCAATATCGCCCGGCGCGTGCCGCATTAGCATCAAGTCACAATGGCCCAGAATACCGGTCAGGATGTTGTTAAAATCATGGGCAACCCCGCCTGCCAATTGCCCAACTGCCTGCATTTTGGTGGCTTGAGCAACTTGTGTCTTAAGGCGCGTTTCTTCCGATGAATCGCGAATGGACAACAAGACACAGGCGTCTCCCAATCCGGAAACGCTGGCAAGCGTTAGAAGGACTGACTCCTCTGGCTGCGCCAACAACCGAACCGCAATATCTGCGCCAACAGGTTGGCCAGAGGCATAGCGCCGCACCGCATCCGCAACCGCCGACTTATCTTCTCGGATGACAAGATCGCCCGGATATAGCGGCTGGGCGTCCGCAGAAAGGCCTACCGCCTTGCAGAAGGCATAATTCAAAAAAAGGAACCGCCCTTCCCTGTCGACCAATGCTAACCCTATGGGCAGTTTAGACAGCATTTTCTGAACATTGGCCATCACCCCGGCGTCGGCGGTGGTAGGCGTTGAAACCTCGTCGAGCAGCAAAACCAACGTATCGCTATTGGGATTGCCCGGATCGCCGGGCATTTGCAGCAATCTGAGCCGGCCTGCGTCTGGACCTTCTTGGGCAAAATAGATTTGCCCCTGTGCGTCTCGGGCAAAAAGAGCGGCAAAATCCCGCCCGGTCAAATCGCTTCCAACTTGTCCGCTTGCCCGCGCGCTGAAAATTGGACTCGCAACGCAAACATGGCCTTTGGCGTCAATAAGGGCCGCCATCAGGCCCGCCTCCCCCAGACGCTCGCCTGCTGGCCCCATTAAGAGGCGCCTTGCCTCGGAAAGTAAATCAAAACGGACGGCTGGACGAAAACGCCAGACAAGCAAATCATCGTGATAGCCCGAGCGCTGAACGTCCACATCCAGCAACAACGCGCCGCGCCGCAACCCACTGAAATGCGCGCGCCCCTCGCGCCACGCCTGCGTGGCGAGCGCCGCCAATTGCGCCGCACAACTTGGGTCTCCGATCAGGGATTGCGGGGCGTCTGCACCTTCAAACCACGCCCCATATTGATCGTTGGCACACCGCATCTGACCTGCGCGGTCGGTAATCGCGCTCGCCCCGATATCCATGGAAGCGGCGGTCCGCATCAGGGACCAATCCACATCCACTGCCAAAGCCACACCGCTGCTACGGTGGTTGAGCAGGGAAAAGATGGCAAGCGCCGCAAAGAGCAAGCCCGCAAACAGCCCAATGGTCATACCAATGCTTTGGGACAACCAAAGCACCAACCCAGCAGACGCGAGCGACGCCATACCGATGATGAACACCAGACGAATGTCTGGGTTACGCAAATGGCCCCAAGGCATAAATAACGCGCCTCTCAAATACGCAAGAGGATAACAATCTGCTTTTTTGACGCCGATCTGACCCGCGTCAAGCCATTAGGGGGCGGATAGGCCGCGTCTGCGGCGGCGAGTTTGCCATTTCCGGATCAGCCAGAAGCGCCAGGCCCACACAGCGATGATATAGCCAATCAGGGCCGCCAGGGCCGCGATGATCAGCAATCCCCATAAGAGCGCCGGGGCCGCGCTAGATAGGAACCACCCGATCCAAGCCTGCACAGAGGCGTGCTGATCCATTAAGGCTTCAAATTGCGACAAATCCGCGCCCAAATGCAGGGTCGCATTGCCGACAAAAAGCGCCGCGGCAATCAAAAAGGGCGTGGTTAAAGGGTTGCTCAAAAAGGTCATCGCGGCCGCGACGGGCACATTGGCCCGCAACGGCAGGGCAAAGAGCGCCGCGCCAATGATCTGAACGCCGGGAACAAGGAAAAATATCCCAACCAACAGTCCCAAGGCGACACCGCGCGGAACAGATCGCCGGGTAAAGCGCCACAGGGCGGGATGAAAAACACGCTGGGCAAAGGGCTTCAGGAACCGGCTTTTTTCAAAACTCTCCCGCGACGGCGCTTGCGCTCGAACCCATTTAGTCAGGCGGCTCATCCCCTGTCCTTCAAAATCCGGGCGGCTTCGCGCTTCCAATCGCGCTCCTTGATCGTCTCCCGCTTGTCATGCGCCTTTTTCCCCTTGGCCAGAGCCAGCTCCACTTTTGCGCGACCCCGACCGTTAAAATAGACGGACAGCGGCACCAAAGTCATGCCCTCTCGGGCCACCGCACCATGAAGCTTTTTGATCTCGCGCTCGTGCAGCAGCAATTTGCGCGGCCGCTTGGGTTCATGGTTGAAACGGTTTCCATGACTGAACTCAGGAATATTGGCATTGACCAGCCATATCTGGCCATTGTCCACTTCGGCATAGCTTTCGGCAATGGACCCCTCGCCAAAACGCAACGCCTTCACCTCCGTCCCCGTCAGGGCAATTCCGGCTTCATAGGTATCTTCAATATGATAGTCGTAACGCGCGCGACGGTTTTCCGCCACGGTCTTGACCTTATCAAAAGCGGTTGGCCGGGGACGCGCCATTATACCAAGCCGGCGTGCGCCAGCCCGGCATCAACCGCACGGCAAGAGGCCGCAGAGGCAGCGACAAGCGGCAGCCGCAGCTCGTCAGGAAAATCGGATAACAGGCGGGCAAGCGCATATTTCACGGGCGCTGGCGACGCGTCCGTAAACAGGGCGCCATGCAAGGGATGAAGGCGGTCATTAATCTGTCGCGCCAGCGCATAATCCCCAGCCAGACAAGCCGCCTGAAGATCCGCGCACAAGCGCGGGGCGACATTGGCGGTAACGGAAATGCAGCCAACGCCGCCTGAAGCGTTAAAACCAACGGCCATGTCGTCATTGCCAGACAATTGGCAAAACTCTGGCCCGCAACTCAACCGATGGGTCCCAACCCGCGCCAGATTGCCGCTGGCATCCTTAATTCCGATAATATTGGGAATTTGCGCCAAGCGGGCCACCGTTTCCGGCAAGAGATCGGTCACGGTGCGGCCGGGCACATTGTACAAGATGATCGGAAGATCGCTCTTTTCGGCAAGGTGCGCGTAATGTGCGTAAATCCCATCCTGATTGGGCCGGTTATAATAAGGGGCAACCACAAGCGCCGCAGCAGCCCCTTCCGCTTTGGCAAATGCCATATGACGAACAGCCGTCGCCGTGTCGTTTGACCCGCAGCCCGCGATGACGGGAACGCGCCCATTTGCCTGCGCGATGCACAAAGAAATAACGCGATAATGCTCATCATAAGACAGCGTCGCGCTCTCGCCTGTTGTCCCACAAGGGACCAACGCGCTTGATCCTTCGGCGATTTGCCAATCAACGAGCCGACAAAAAGCGTCTTCATCGACGGCACCGTTGCGGAACGGAGTCACCAAAGCTGGTATTGAGCCCGAAAACATGGGGCAGCCCTTCACCTGATTATTGGTACACGTCACCGCCAGACTCTTGCCCGACCTGCCGATCAGTGCCAAATAAGGAGGCAGACCCCACAATGTCCAGTCCGTTATCACTTCTTAAAGCACGCTTGCCCATCGGGCTGATGTGCGCTGCGGCGGCCTCGATCGCGTCGTCGGCTTTGGCTATGACCCCCGGGGCGTCACCCACCCCGTCCTATTCGGTGGTGACGGAACCGGACCCCATCGTATCGACGATTGCACGGTGGAACCTGCTTCGGCGCAACAACGCCCTGCCCTTTTCCCAATATGCCGTTTTCTTGCTGGCCAATCGGGATTGGCCCAACGAGGCACAAATCCGCAATGATGCGGAGCGATCCCTAAAGCCAGGTGTCGACAGTCCCGGCTTGGTAAGTGCCTTTTTTCAAGAGTTCGCGCCACAATCGCCTACCGCCATGCTGCGCTATGCGGAGGCGCTGGATACGCTTGGGCGGCGTGCTTTGGCGGCCGAAATGGCGCGCAAGGCCTGGACGACAGGCCTACTCTCAATCGAGGATGAAGCGCGCCTGACCGCTCGGTTTGGCGGCAGTCTGCGCCCCGAAGATCAAGATACGCGCATGGATCGTTTGCTCTGGCAACGCGAAACAGGGGCTGCCGCCCGTCAGATTTCGCTGACATCCGCTGATCGTCGGCAAGGCTTTGAGGTTCGGCTGGCGTTGCTGACCAAAGCGCCCGACGCGCCAGACCGTCTGGCCTATGCGGACAGTGCCGTCCGAACCGACCCGGGCTTTATCGCAGATTATATGTGGTGGCTGCGCAGCACGGGGCAAGGCGGGGTCGCCCGCCAGATATTGCGGCAGAACATGGCGATGGCGACCTATCCTGCGGCGGTTGACGTCTGGCTGCAAATGCTGCTGATATCCGCAAAAGATGCCGCCAAGGATAATCGCTGGCAGATCGTCTACGATATCGCCAGTCGCGCCCATTCGGGTTACGCACCGGACACGATTGTTCGAGATCGGCCCTTTGAAGAACGGGATGCCTATACCGATCTGACATGGCTCGCGGCACAAACGGCCTATCAAAAACTGAATTTGCCCGCAGATGCCGCGCGGATGTTCACGCTCTATGCAAGGGCTGCCAAATCACCTCAGACACAGGCGCGCGGCTGGTATTGGGCTGGGCGTGCCTTTTTGGCAGCCAATCAGACAGAGGACGCCAAGACGGCGTTTGAGACCGCCGCCCGCTTTACCGACCAGTTTCATGGTCAACTGGCGTCAGAGCGATTGGGGCGCCCCGTCAGCCTTGCACAAGACAGCGTTTCGATCGAAATACCCGAGCAGGAAAGAGCCACCTTTTTTGCGCGGCCTGTGGTTCGGGCAATGTTGGCTTTGGGCAAATCGGGTAATTGGGCGGATCAATCCCTGTTCGTCCAGAGCATCGCAAGCACCGTCGGCACCGATGCAGAACATGTTTTGGCCGCAGAACTTGCCTCGGTGGCAGGCCGACCTGACCTGAATGTTCTGGTGGGCCGCAATGCCCGCGATGCCGGGCTGAGTGGCTATGTTACAACCGCCTTTCCAAAGATCGACGTTCCAGACAGCCTGGCTCCCAATTGGACGATGATCCACGCCATTTCCCGACAGGAAAGCCAATTCAACCGCGCAGCGACAAGCCCGGTTGGTGCTCGCGGCTTAATGCAGTTGATGCCCATGACCGCGCGCGACACCGCGCGACGTGCGGGCTTGGGATATAATGCCGCGATGCTGACGGACGCCCAGTATAATATCATGCTGGGATCTAGCTTTTTTGCCCGCCTGATGGAGATTTATGGCGGTTCCTACGTTCTTGCAGTTGCCGCTTATAATGCGGGACCGGGGAATGTGAATCGCTGGATCCAAGCAAATGGAGATCCGCGCAGTTCTGCAGATGTGCTGGATTGGATTGAGCAAATCCCCTTTTCTGAAACCCGCAACTATGTGCAACGCGTACTCGAAAATGCGGTCGTTTATGATCAGCTTGAACCCGGTCGGGCATTGGTGAAAAGCGCAACGCCCCTGTCGACCTATCTGGGCAAGCGGTATCCCGGTTAGGTGGACAAGCCCAATTACATCACGCCCAAGGGATTTGCGGACCTGAAGGCACGATACCATGCGCTGTTTGCAGAAGAACGACCACGCCTAGTGGAAACGGTATCCTGGGCTGCCGGCAATGGCGACCGCTCCGAAAATGGAGATTATATCTACGGCAAAA
>JAHEGQ010000284.1:1141-2107 GCA_024645025.1 Sphingomonadaceae bacterium | reverse complement strand
CTGTGGCGGACCTTTTCTCTCGGTCCGCAAGACTGGCCACTGGCGGTTTGTGATGGGCGCACTGTTACCGATGCGGAGACGGCTTCCAACACCTTGTTCGTTGTCGATCAATTCCCAACGGGCGCGGCGTTGGTTGCCCCTGTTGAAAATGAAGACCAGATGATCGCGGCCACCATCTTCCGCTATCGCCCGGCGCACCGCTGGTGGTATTTTTCCAACATGGCGGCAGATGATGTTCTTCTCTTCAAGTTTCAGGATAGCGACCATTCGGTCACATGGCGCTGTCCGCACACCGCCTTTCACGACACTAGCCTGCCCAACACCCAGATACGCGAAAGCATCGAGGTGCGCTGCATCGCGTTTTTTGAGGACTAGCCGGTTTCCTCTGCCGTGATAGCGTGGCAAAGGGCGGCCACGATCTTGGGAGGATAGATGCGGACCTTATTTTGGGCAGCGGCGGTTCTGGCGGCCACATCAACCGCGGCGCAGGCGCAAAGCGTCGCAGCGGCCACACATTGTGCCGCCAATGAAGCCTCGTTTTTCACCAGCCGCATGGGCACATCTGTCTGGAATGACGCGCGGACTAAGAAGCGCCTGAAGGGCGACAAGATCCTGTCCATCTGTGTTGATAAATTCCCTCAGCCGCGCCAGCTTGTCGTCCGGTTTGGAAAGCCTGGCGCGCTGGACGTTGACACCAGCCTTACCCCCACCCGTTTTCAGCTTCTGAGCCAGCAAGTCTCGGCAGATCTCAATTGGACAGCCTTGTCGTTTGAGGCGCAAGGCCTGCGCTGGCTGATCGTTCAGCCCGAAGGGGGCAATGCGCGCGATGTCTTTCTGGCCGTCAGCCGCAATGGGGTTTTTCTGGCCCGCACTGAAGCGATTGACGAGACGGAGCATTGGCTGCGCTACAAAAAGAAGTTCGGCAAGAAAAAGGTGCGGGACGCGCTTGTGGGGCTGGTTGACCTT
>JAHEGQ010000284.1:0-1131 GCA_024645025.1 Sphingomonadaceae bacterium | reverse complement strand
CTTCCCGCCCCCCTTGCGGTGCGCTCAAAAGACCAACTGGACGCCACCAAGATGGAGGATGCCCGCTATATGCCGAACCTCACGCTGCCCAAATAGCCAAGCCCCAATCATCCGGGGTGGTGCGTTCCGCCTTGCCGTCTTGCGGTGAAGATTGTAAGTTCTGCATACAATATGCGACCGGCTAGGGCGCGAGGGAGAGGATGGCCATGCAGAATTTTCAGAATGAAATTGCCTTTATAACGGGCGGCGCATCGGGCGCCGGCTTTGGTCAGGCGCAGGTCTTTGGTCGGGCGGGGTGCCGCATTGTGATTGCCGATATCCGGCAAGACGCGATTGAGGCTGCGCTTGCCGCTTTGCGGGCCGAGGGCATTACCGCGCATGGCCTTGTTCTCGATATCATGGACCGCCAGGCTTATGCGTCGGCAGCGGACGAGGTGGAGCGCGTCTTTGGCGGCCCACCGGCGCTGCTGTTCAACACAGCGGGCGTCAACAGCTTTGGCCCAGTGGAAAACACGACCTATGATGATTTCGACTGGATCATGGGCGTCAATCTGGGCGGCGTGGTCAATGGCATGGTGACCTTTGTGCCGCGCATGATCGCCAGCGGCAAACCGGGGCATATCGTGACGACGTCGTCGCTGGGCGGGCTGATGGCCAGCGCCTTTGCTGCGCCTTATTCCGCTGCCAAGGCGGCCGTCATCAACCTGATGGAAAGCTACCACGAAGGCTTGGCCAAATATGGCATCGGCGTTTCGGTTCTGTGCCCAGCCAACATCAAGTCAAACATCGCCGAAGCCAGCCGGTTGCGCCCGGCCCAGTTCGGCAAAAGCGGCTATGTTGAAAGCGATGAAACCGTGGCCTCGCTGCACAGCATCCACCAGCATGGGATGGAGCCCGTCCAACTTGCCGAATTTGTAAAGGCGGGGATTTTAGCCAACCAGCTTTATATCATCCCCTATCCCGAAGCGAAGGAGGGGCTGAAAGCCCATTATGACAAGATCGTCGATGCGGTTTTGCCCATGGAGGTTGACCCGGAAGGCGCCCGCAAGCGCACCGAAGCATTGATGGCATGGGCCGCGGGCCGCGCTGCCGCATTTCGGGAAGAGGGATGACCCGCCGCGGCCCCCTCCC
>JAHEGQ010000265.1:1625-2125 GCA_024645025.1 Sphingomonadaceae bacterium | reverse complement strand
CTGAACCCCGAGCCCAGCCGAAGGTGATCCTTCAGCGCCTGTACCGGCAACACCGCCGACGCGACGCTGGTTAGTTCGGTCAACATCATGTCTCATCCCTTCGCCTTGCCCAAAGTTCAGTCCAAAGTCTTGGACGCGCACCGCCACGCCGCTCGAACGGAGGGGAGCAGCCAGACGGCGCAGCCCATGGCGCGCGCCCATCACCCGACCCAAGAAGGTCGGGCAACCTTTTTATAAGATTAGGAAATTGCGACTTTCAGCAGCTTGATCGCCGCATAATCAGTGATGTCTCCGCCCACCCGCTTGCTTGCATAGAACAGCACGTTGGGCTTGGCCGAAAACGGGTCGCGCAAGATCCGCAGATCGGGGCGTTCGGCGATGGTATAGGCCGATTTGAAATCACCAAACGCAATCGGATAGGCGTTCGCCGCGACATCCGGCATGTCTTCGCAGATCAGCACCGGATACCCCATTAGCCGCGCAGGCTCGGCCGCCGCCAG
>JAHEGQ010000265.1:0-1615 GCA_024645025.1 Sphingomonadaceae bacterium | reverse complement strand
CCACATGAAACGGCCATCGACGTCTTTCATCTTGCGCACCGCACCCGCCGTCTTCGAATTCATCACGAAGCTTGCATTGCTGCGGTAATCGGCCATCAGCGAATAGATCAGCGTCACGATGCAATCGACGGTATTGGTGGTGGCAAAATCTGCCGCAGCGCCGGTCGGAATATAGCCAAGCTGGCCCCAGACCCAAGATGCATTCGCCACTTTGGTCGGCAGCAAGATGCACTTGGGCTTGTCGACGCCATCGCCGTTGATAAACGCCGCCGCTTCGGCACGCACAAAGCGCGTGGCAATCTTGTTGGCCAGCCAACCTTCCACGTCAAACGCGCTGTCATCCAACAGACGCTGACTTGCCTTCGGCATCGCCGACAGCTCGCTTAGCTTGATCGAAATCCGCTCGATGGTCGGTGTTGCTGTTTCGGTGGTTGCCGCCACTTCGGTGGCCCACCCCGACCCGACTTCGCTGCGGTCGACCAAAACGTCAAACGACGTCGCCTCTACCTGCACCACATTGGCAATCGACCGCAGGCTTGAGGTCGCAACCAGCATCGACCGGATGGTATCGGCGGTCTGCGGGTCCACCAGATAACCGCCATCCGCCGCAACAGCCGAAGACATCGCCTTGCCTTCCAGCACCAGCCCGCGCAGGCCGTCATCATCGCCCGACCGCAGATAGGCGCCAAATGCCTTTTTGTGCGGAACATCCAACTCGGCATGGGCCGAAAGCGCCGGGCGGGCATAGGTCATGGTTTTACGATCCAGCATGGTCAGTCGCTCTTCCTGTTGTTGCAAAGACAGTTTCACTTCGTCCTGAAAGCCTTTGAAGGCGTTCAAAAATCCAGACATCGCGGATTTCACTTCCGCACCCGGCATCGGGGCGATGGGCATAGCCTCATCGGCCCAAGATTTCATCTTGGTCATGTCATATCCTCAGGTTGGTCGTGAAAGGCCGCGCTAGCCGCGCCCGGCCATGGTCTTGGCCGCATCGTCAAAAAGCGCGGCCACATCGCGCCAAAAATCGGCATCGGGCGCATCGCCCTTGGCCGAAACCCGCGCCTCGGGAAGCATCGGAAAGGTCACCAAAGAAACCTCCCAAAGTTCCAGTTCCGACAACAAGCGTTGCCCCTTGCCGTCCCGTTCTGCCTTGACCGTGCGATAGCCAATCGACAGCCCGTCAATCGCGCCCGCCACCAGCAAGGCCGCAGCCTCGCGGCCCTTGTCCACTTCGGTCAAAATCCGACCCTTGACCCAAAGCCCGGTGGCGTCTTCGCGCACCTCGTCCCACACACCAATCGGCTGTGTTGGGTCATGTTGCCACAGCATCTTCACTTGCCGGCCCGATGCCGCCAGCGCTTTCAGACTGGCGGCATAGGCGCCCTTTTGCACCACGTCGCCGCCCTGATCGCGTTTGCCGAACAGGCTGGCATAGCCGGCCACCTGCGACCCATCGGTTACCGTCAGGCCAAGTTCGGGCTGATGATATTTCCGCTCCGGCGCGCCCTGCATTTTCCAGTTCATTCCACACCTCACTTCATTGCCGCCCTGATCAGCGTCTCGGCCATCTGCGCCAGCAAAAAGGCCGCAACCCCGTAGACCCCAACCCAAATCC
>JAHEGQ010000262.1 GCA_024645025.1 Sphingomonadaceae bacterium | reverse complement strand
CCGTGCTGAGGGCGCCTGTGGAAGGCATCGTCAAGAATGTTCGCCTAAAAACAGTGGGCGGCGTTCTGCGTCCCGGCGACGACATCATGGAAATCGTGCCGACGCGTGAGAAGCTTCTTGTCGAAGCCAAGGTGTCCCCGCGCGACATCGCCTATGTCCATGTCGGCCAAACCGCAGACGTGAAGTTCGACGCTTATGATGCGTCGATCTACGGTTCTGCAACGGGCAAAGTAACCTATGTCAGCCCCGATACAATCGTCGAACGTCGGGAAGTGGGTGGTCCGTCTGACCTTGTCTTTTATCGCGTCCGCATCAGCGTCGACACCTCTGCCATGCGCCCGCGTGTGGGCGAGAAGATCGTGATACAGCCCGGAATGCTCACGACAACCGAGATCAAGACCGGCCGCAACACGGTTTTGAACTTCATCTTCAAGCCCATTACCAAGACGCTTTCAAACGCCTTTGGGGAACGTTGACGCCGCTCGCCTAAGCTTCACCGTCCCCGTCAAAGCAGATGGTGGGGCAAAAGGCCCCCACCCGATACTCAGGTTGTAAAACAGTTGGTTTTAGCCTGAATGGGGCAAACTGGACTTCAACCTGGGCCAAGGTGGGAAAGTTGAGGACCTGCTGGCTTGCCAGCATCAAATGAGTTTTGGCCGCCTCTTCATGCTGGGGCCATCCGGCTGCAACAAACGCATCCGGATCCCCCCAATTATCGGTGATCGCTTGTCGAAGCTGCCGATGGTCCACCTTTGCGTCCGGCTGGCATAAGGCCATAAGCAGAAGCAGCCGCAATTCTGACGGTGTATAATCTAAGGTCGCCACACCCTTGTCTGGATGAACCAGATCCAGAAGAGAAAAGGGCTGGTCTGATTGAGCGAAAAAGCGCGCGATGATTGGAGCGGCGTTGCGTTTTACCCGAACAATCTCCGCCAAAACATCTGGATAAGCATCAAGACTGGGTAGGGCGCAAAAGCTGCCGTCCCCGACGACAAGGTCGAAATAATCATCCGGAAAAGGCATGTCTGCCCAGTTTGCGCAAATCACCTGCGCGCGTGCGGCGGCTGCCTCAGACCAAAGCGCCTCAATCATCGCGCGGTCAAAATCCACAGCGAAGATTTCAAAACCTTGTGGCCAGGGCGCCATGACAAGCGCCGGTGTAACACCAAGGATGAGCACCCGAGCCATATCCGCTTCAAACAGGGCATCTGGGCAGGCCTGCCGCAACAGAGAAAGATCTTCCGCTGTGGGCACAAAAGGTGGACGGACGGCCCCCGCCTTCCACTGCTCCAAATGCCCGTTCCAGACGGAAATCGTTGTCATACATAAACCTTTTAATTGAATGCTGCTGACGAGATACAGCCGCTTTAACGCACTTCAGCGTTCTCCAGAGCTGCGGCGATGGACCGCAGCAGCGCAATGTTTTCCATTTCGCGATTGTCGCTTTCCGCCATCGACGTGCCATAGGCTGGGTTTGCCGAAAGCTTCACGATGGTCACGCCGCGCGACGGATCAACATAAACGAACTGGTTGTAAATCCCGACCGCGCTAAATTCCCCCCTATCGCCATCGGGCAGCCACCATTGATAGCCATAGCCCATATCAAGCGGGTGATCCGCCAAGACTGGCTTGCCCGGCTGAAGATGCGGCGCATCGGCGCGCACGGAGGCCACAGCCCAATCCTGCGGCACGATCTGGCGACCATGCCAATTGCCCTGCTGTCGATACAGCTCCCCCAATTTGGCGAAGTCGCGGGCCGTAACATTCAGCCCGCCAAAGGCCATTTCCCGGCCGTTGCCATCCACCAGCCAATAGGCATCATGCTCAAAGCCCAAGGGCTCGACCAGCTTTTCCTGCATATAATCGGTCAGCGATCGTCCTGTGCTGTTGACGATCACACTGCCCAGCGCTTGCGTATCCCCGCTATTATAGCGGCACACACTGCCCGGCGCTGCCTCCGCCACCATTGTCGCCACAAAGTCGTCGAGGGTCATCGCGCCGGCCATGGTTGCGCCCAAGCGGTGGACGTCGGACGTCGGATCCGCATAATCTTCATTCCAACGCGCGCCGGACGACATTTGCAGCACATGGCGGATGCTGACCCCGTCATAAGCGGAACCGGGTTCTA
>JAHEGQ010000005.1 GCA_024645025.1 Sphingomonadaceae bacterium | reverse complement strand
CTTTGGACCTGGCGACGTCAAGTTGAACGCTGAAGCGCAGGCGCGTCTTGTCACGTTGGTTGGGAAACTGAAGGCCAGCAACCGAAACGTCTTTCTGGAAATTGAAGGGCACACCGACACCTTGGGCCGGCCACGTGTGAACGACGTCATGGGGCTAAGGCGAGCAGAGGGTGTTCGCGCCTTTCTGTTTAAGCAAGGCGTCGCCCTTAACCGCATGTCGACCATATCTTTTGGCCAATATATTCCTGCTGCAACCAATAAGACAGCGGCGGGACGCGCCCAAAACAGGCGCGTGGTCATCGTCATTAAAGGATAGCCTGCCCCAACCCTGGGTCTCGCACGCACGAAATATGCCGATATCCCGCTGTTTGTTGTGTGTGTTGACCATTTATGACTATGAATTCTGTCGAAAAGGATTGAAGAGAGGCCAGACGCGGTTTGCGCTGCGCGACAACTTCGATTTGGGCGACGGCGCGAAGGAAATGGGATCGGAATGTTCGAAAATCACCCCTCCTATATCTGTATCGTCGATGACGACGCCGACTTCGTCGAGTTCCTGACGCAATATCTGGAAGTTCGGGGGCTGCGCGCCAAAGGTTACGAAGCAGCAGAGCCCCTGCTGAAGTCCGGTGAATTATCCAAGTTTGACTTTTTCATTCTGGATTTGGGCTTGCCAGGCATAGACGGCGTGGACCTCATCACACTGGTGCGCACCCAATCTTCAGCGGGCATTTTGGTGATCAGCGGACGCATGGGCCCTGACGCCTTTAACTCCGCCCTTGCTGCCGGCGCGGATATGTTCATCAATAAGCCCGTCCGCTTTGATCAGGTTTATAATGCCATGGCCTCTGTATGTCGGCGCATGACACTGCGGACAGTTGAGAGTGCGGCGTGGCGTATCAACGCAAACGACGCAAGCCTGACCGCGCCGGACGGGTCGCAGGCATCGCTCACGCCCGTCGAGTTGAAGATCCTAACGCGCTTATGCGCCAATGCCGCGCACCCAACCACTCGTCAGGAATTGGCTGAAGCCGCCGGCATCACCTATAGCCAGGATGATCGCAATTTGGATTCCGCGATCTTTCGCCTGCGGCGCAAGATCGAAAAAGACACGTCGCAACCCTCTCCACTCAAGACGGTTCACGGCCTTGGCTATCAGCTATCCCAGCGCGTCGATATCGACTGATCGAGCCCGGCGGTGGAGATCAATCAATATCTTACCAGTTTGGTTTACATTTACATGGGGGAGCAGCTGGCGTTTGGGCTGTGCCTGATCTTGCTCGCCCAAAAAGGTCTGCGCACGCATATCGTGTTTTGGATGCTGGCGAACCTGTTCTCGGCCCTGGGGATTGCGGCATCGCCCCATGTGCTGACCATTAAAACGATCCATGATCTGCAGATGTGGGGCGCATTTGCCAGCCTGGCTGGCGGCATTTGTCGCTATTTTGCAGTCTCCTATCGTCAACGCACATTTGACCATGATCGCTTAGGAGATGGCATCATGGCGGCGGCGCTGTTCGCTACCCCCTTGGTCATGCTGGCCGTTCTAGATAAATATCTGCTCTTGATCGTTTGCCTGATCGGCGCCACCCTCTCGATCGCCTGCCTTGTTGCGGCCGTGCGCAACCCCTTATGGCGCACGCCGCGCGGCGCTGGCCAGACATTGTTTAGCGTGGGGATGATAATTTCGGCCTTTGCCTTGCTGTTTCGCGCCTCGACCTCTTATCCTTTAGGCATCGACCGGGCCTTTGTCGGCGGTTCGATGGTTCAGGTCTGGGCCTTACAGACCTTGGTCTTCATCTCCTTCTTTCTTCAGATTGGCTTTGTCGGGATGGTCATGGATCGTTATGATCGGGAAAACCGTTTCGCGGATCGCCGGGCTGTGCGTCAAGGGCAGCGATCGAGCGCGCTGGTTAAGCGCAAGGCCGAACTGGCCAAAACCTCTCGAGAGCGGCTAGACCTGATCCAATTGCTGACCCATGAAGTCCGTCAGCCCATCAATAATGCGCAGGCGTCGCTCCAGTCGATTTACTGGAACTTTGTGCGGGCTGCCGACATGCCCTTGCGCGCCAATCACGCCTTGCGCCGGGCACAGGCATCGCTGGATGAAATCACGCTTGCCCTCTCGAATGTCATTGTCGCGGGCACCTTGGCCAGCCAACCCCAAAACTGGAAGACAGAGCCTCAAGAAGCCGCCGCCGCGCTCGAGATGGCCAAATTAGACTGTATCGCCGACGCCCAAGATTTGATCCAGATTGTTCCATCGGAAGCCAGCGTCTATATTTCTGTGGCGCCCATTCTCTTGCGGGTGGCGTTGCACAATTTGCTTGATTATGCGGCCCAGCAAGCCGCAGCGGATCAACAAATATCGGCGTCAATCCATGTGGATAATGACCGGATGGGCGTGTATTTCCAGATCAAATTCACGCCCCGCGACCAAAACACTGTTAGCGAGGATCTGTTCGCCAAGCGTCGATCGGATGACACGTCCAGCGCGTCCAAATCTGGTTTGGGCTTGTTCATCGCCCAGCAGGTCGCTCTGATCCACCATGGCAGCCTGACAGCAAATCTGGAGCCACAAGGCGATCTTGTTTTCGAACTTTTCCTGCCAGCCTAGAGCCTATCCTTTTAACTGTTGATATGACGAACGACCCATTGAAGGATTGACTGTCAACTTATGTTTCTGAACTCCCAAATAGAGGAATGGAGATCCCTGTATCTGGGTGAGCTCTTCGCGTTTTCGACGGTTTTCGCCTTCTCTTTGCGAAATCAACAAAGGCCACAGATTCTTCTTTGGATTGGCGCCAACATCCTGTCTGGTGTGGGGGTATTGATGTCCCCCATCTTGCTGAAAACGGGCTTGGGGTCCTCCCCAAATAAGCTTGGCTTTGTGGCAAGCTATTTGTCCTTGCTCATCTGTTATTTCGCAACCGGCACACGCACCTCCCTGCGGCCTATCCACCGCAAATCCATGGGATTGGTCCTCGCTTCTACGCCCATCCCTGTCTATTTTCTGATTGCACCCTTTGGTTGGCAATCCGTCATCATCGCTTATGGCGCGGCTATTTTGGTCTGCCTTGCCTGCGGCATTGTAACCTTCAAAAACCGGGCATGGCGCGGCCTTTGGGGGCAGTTGCTTTTGGGCTCTGGCTTTTTTCTATCGGCGGCGCTTCTTGTATGGCGCGGCTGGACAATCTTTCAAGCCAAGGCCGGGATCGGCTTTAACATGGATCCAGAGGTTACGCTCAGAAGTGTCCAGATGTTGACGCCAAATTCCTTCTTCTCACAGCTGGGTTTCTTGGGCCTGGTCATCGAACGCAGCTTTCGCGCGCAGCGTTTTGGCGTACGCCGTGCTGCCCGCGCCTATGAGAAGAACCAGATGCTGTTGGAGGAGCAAAAGGCACTGTCCGATCTTGCAGAAGAGCGGCTGGATACGTTGCAATTGCTGATCCATGAAGTCCGACAACCGATCAACAATGCACAGGCGGCCCTGCAATCGCTAGATTATGAAGTCCGCCAGGCGCAAGCGGCCTCGCCTGCCACGCAAGATGCCATTGCCCGAGCGCAAGCTGTTCTGGATGCGATTACGCTGGCCCTGTCCAATGCCATCTTTGGTGTGTCGATCATTGGCGACAGTCACAGCCTTGTCCGGCAGTCCGTCAATGTTGTGGATTTGGCAGAGCTGGCGATAACCGACTGCCCCAGCGAAACGCGCCACCGCATCCACCTGACAACCGGCCAGCCACATATGTCCGCAGATGTCGACCCGATCTTGTTGCGCCTGTCGCTGCGAAATCTATTGGACAATGCGCTCAAATACTCACCGGTGAACAGCCCGATTTCCATCGATATTGATTATGACGAGCGCCGACTTGGCATTTCGTTCAAGGTCCGAAATGCGGTTCGGGGCGAAAAATTGTTGGACGGCAATATCTTTGAGCGCAGCCGCCGCGGCAGCGGGGCAAAGGGGGACGGATCAGGCCTTGGGCTTTACCTGATCCGCCAAGTCGCCCAGTTGCACCATGGCAATATCAGTTGCCATGTCGGGCAAGACGGCATTGTGGTGTTTGACCTCTTCATTGCCCTATAACCCGCTAGGACGTGCCGGCCCAAGCTACGTTCAGACTGATTGTCCTTACTGCCCCTGACCCAGCGAAAAGCCCGGCTCGCCATCAAAGGTATAGAGCTGTTCGGTCTTGATGAAATCAACACCCAGCTGTGCCAATTTGCGCAGCAACTCCACCACCATCGCCTTGTTGAACTGCTTTTCCGGATGCGCCAGAAAGCGGCAGCGCCAATGGTCGGTGCAGAAGGTTTCCGGCAGGCCGGCAGGCCAGACTTTGACACCGCGATTGGTGATAAGGGCAAGATCATACCCGCCTGCTATGGCGCTTTGCATTTGGCCCGCAAGCGCCGTCACATCGGTATCGGCGTGGACGAACACATCGATGCCAACCATTTCTTTCTTCGCGGGTTGACGCGGCGCTGCTTCTGGCACGGCAAAGGCCTGGCCGGCCACATGACCATAATCCACCGCACGCAATTGCTGCGGGCGCTCCCCAAGCCGGGCGATCACGGCATCGGCAAAGGCCTGTGTGCCCACCTTTTGGCGCGAATGATTGGGCGTGAACACATCATCCGTGTGGATGCCATCCTCGATCGTCTTGAGCCAGGCATTATGGATCCGTGCAGCCACGTCACCTTGGCCGATATGGACCAGCATCATCACACCTGCCAGCAACAGACCTGAGGGGTTGGCGCTATCCTTGCCCGCGCGGGTGGGTGCAGAGCCATGGATCGCCTCAAACATGGCACCTTGGGCACCAATATTGGCGGACGGCGCAAGGCCAACCGATCCCGCGATCTGTGCTGCGACATCGCTCAAGATATCCCCATAGAGATTGGGCATTACAAGGACGTCAAACGCCTCTGGCGTGTCGGCCAGCTTCGCAGCCCCGATATCGATGATCCAATGTTCCTTGCCAATATCGGGATAGTGCGCGGCCACCTCATCAAATACCTTATGAAACAGACCATCTGTCAGCTTCATGATGTTGTCCTTGGTGAAGCAGGTGACCTTGCGGCGTCCATAAGCCCGCGCATATTCAAAAGCATAGCGGTTGATCTTTTCGCAACCGGGGCGCGAAATCAGCTTCAGGCACTGATAGACATCGTCGGTCTGGCGGTGTTCGATCCCCGCGTACAAATCCTCCTCATTCTCGCGCACGATCACCAGATCCATGTCCGGGTGCCGCGTTTCGATAAACGGGGCGTAGGAAACGCACGGACGGATATTGGCAAATAGACCCAGCGATTTGCGCACCGTAACATTCAAGCTCTTATAGCCGCCGCCCTGCGGCGTTGTGATCGGGGCCTTGTAGAAGACCCGCGTCCGACGCAGGCTATCCCAAGCTTCAGGCGCGATTCCGGCACTATTGCCTGCAAGATAAACAGCTTCCCCAATGTCGATCACCTCCGGCGCAATCGCGGCCCCGGCGGCCTCCAACACCCGAAGGCTGGCCTGCATAATCTCTGGACCAATGCCGTCCCCATAGGCCACGGTAATCGGAACCAGGCTGTGCGCAGGCTTTGCAAAATCGCCGCGCGCGCCGACAAGGCTGCTCAAGTCGTTCATGTCCGTCCTCCATCCGTTCAAAGATGACTGCGGCATTAATTGGCCTTTGCACATTTCTTAAATGAATAGATAAAATATCATATATTGATTTTTCAAATGCCTGGCCTCACTATTTTCCCATGCCCGCTCTTCGAAACCTGGACTTGGATTTGCTGCGCTGTTTCGTCCTCATTGCCGAAACAGGTAGTTTTACCCGAGCAGGCGAACGGCTGGGGCGGACGCAATCGACGGTTAGTCTTCAGGTTAAGCGGCTGGAAGAACAGCTGGGCCGTGCCCTGATCTTCCGCACGCCGCGCATCGTCCGCCTGACGGCAGAGGGGGAAAGGCTGCTTGGCCCCGCCCGGGCCATGTTGCGCCTGAACGATGCCGCGCTGGCCGAACTCTGGCACCCCGATATTGCTGGGGCTGTGCGCTTGGGCGTTCCCGAAGATTTTGCAACTGCGCATCTCCCCAAGGTTCTCGCCGCCTTTGCCGAGGCCTATCCGCGGGTTGAGCTGGAAGTGACCTGCGATCTGACCTTGAATTTGATGGAAACCTTTCAGAGCGGCGGGTTCGATCTTGTCTTGGTTAAACGGGAACCTTCCGCCCCGCTGGAAGGTATGCGTGTGTGGCGCGAACCACTGGTCTGGGTTGCGCAGGACCGCCACAGCATCGCAGACTTGGCAACCATCCCTTTGGTCGTCTCGCCAGAGCCTTGCGTCTATCGCAAGCGGGCGACGGATGCGCTCAACGCAGTCGCTAAGCCGTGGCGCATTTCCTATACCTCGACCAGCCTTGCCGGCAGCCTGTCCGCCGTTGAATCAGGACTTGGTTTGACCGTGCTGCCGCGAGAATTGGTGCCGCCAACGCTGACGCCCATCTTTGGAGACAGCCTTTTGCCGCCGCTTTATGAAACGGAAATTGCGCTGATCCTTGCCCCAGGCAGCGCCGCGCCTGTCCGCCGGTTGGGAGAGCATATCGTGTCCGCTCTGGAACGTGAGGCTGGGGAGCGCGCATAGAAAAGGGGAGGAGGCCGCTCGGCCGCCTCCCCTCCCCCCCAAAAGGGTTGATTAGGCCCAGTCAGAACGGACGCGGGCCACCAGCGCCATGGCGATGCCAACAATGGCTGCGCCTGCATAAGCGGTTCCAAAGCCGCCAAAGATGGCCGCCAGCTTATCGCCCGCCGACGGAATGGCCATCAAAAGCGGCGCACAGATGCTAAGGGCAACCGCCGTCAGCAGAACGCGCTGATTGTCTTCCGACCCGCTGCCAAGGGCCGAAACACCGCCCAAAACGAGAAGAACCAACGCTGACTCGGGCAATGGCATAAAGGCCCCAACAATGGCATAGATGACGGCAATCGCACGAGCCGCCGCGTAGATCTTATCCATAGAGACACTCCTCTCTTATCCTGCTGTCCGTTCTGTGAGGATCAGCGATGATGAGGCTGCGCGCCACCTGACGTTACGTCAACTATAGACAGGGCCTGGTTGGCCACGCTTAGGACCAGAATGAATCAATGTTGCCGGATGTCAGCAGACACTTTGTCCACCGGGCGCGCTCTGCTGCTGACATTCACCGCATGTCAGCGCCGGGAAAAACATCCTGTGGTCCGGCGTCAAAAAGCAAAAAAGGGGTAGGAAAATCGGATGAATGCCGCTAATGCGACGCCCGTTGCCGCTTTAGCTCAGCCGGTAGAGCATCGCATTCGTAATGTGTTGGCGGCGCCTAAATTCTCCCAAAAACTCCAGCTTTTTCAAGGGTTCCACGGCTCTTGCTGTTGTATAGGAATTTCTATACAACTTTTTTGTGCCCAAATCCGCTCAGAAATCCGCCTCAAGTCGGGTCAACACGACCAAGCGTGATCGCACTCGTCCCATCCCCAGCAGCATTAAAAAAGTGCCAGGCTTTGGAACGCTCACCATCTACAAAATGGAAGCGTCGCCCTTTTGGTATGCGCGGTATTACGAAGAGGGGAAAATCATCCGTCGCAGCTTGAAGGTCGCGGACAAAAAAGAAGCGCTCAAAGAAGCAAAGCGCGTGTTTGTTGCTATTAAACATCACGCGATGAACAAGCTGCCTTTCACCCGCACGAGCGGGTTCGAGGTTTGCGCACGCGGGCTTCTTAAAGAGAATGAAGCACGAGCTGCGCGCGGCGAGCTGTCCGTGCAGAAGCAGCAATATGACACCGCGCGGCTGGAGGCAGATCTCCTGCCCCACTTCGGCAAATATGAACTGGCGGACGTCAATTACGCGGTCATCAGCGACTATATAAACAAGCTAAGTACGCCTGAACGCCCGCTGTCGATTAACACGCTCAAGATCCATCTCTCCCATATCAAGACGATCCTGCGATATGCGCAGCGTGTTGGCGTGATCACAGCGCTGCCTGCGTTCCCGACGCTCAAGACCATCGACAAGCCGCGCCCCTGGTTCAACAGCGCCGAATACTCAAAGCTCCATCGCACCTGCCAATCTAAGATCGGCACGATTTACAAAAAGACGGGCACGAAGGGCGAGCAGCGGCGTAACATCGCGATCACGCAAGAGCTCTACGATCTGATCATCTTCATGACGAACTCGTTTATCCGTCCAACGGATATCAAGATCTTACAGCATAAGCATGTCCAGGTCGTGCGCAGTCCGCAGACCTATTTGCTGCTCAACTACCCACCGACCAAGGGGCACAGCAGCCCAGTGGTCACCATGCCTGAAGCGGTGGAAGTTTATGAGCGGCTGCTTAAGCGCCAGAAGGAAAATGGGTTAGGGAAGGCAGAAGACTATCTGTTCCAGCCCGAGCTGCCAGATAACCGAGATTATGCGCTGCGAACGCTCACACGGCAGTTTGATCAGTTGCTAAAGGTCGCGGATCTCAAAACGACCGCTAATGGCGAAAGCCGCACACTTTATAGCCTGCGCCATACATGCATCATGTTCCGTCTGACGAAGGGCGATAATGTGGCGATGCTCACCCTTGCTCGAAGCGCCCGTACTTCGCCTGAGATGATCGATCGGTTCTATGCAAAGCATCTGACCGCTGAAATGAATGTGGAGCAACTCCAAAGTCTCAAGCGAGAACACAAAAAGCGTGCGCCAAAGAATACCCCCAAAGCGAAGCGATCGACGCCTAGAAAGCAAAAATAGGGGGTAGGAAAATCTGATCAATGACGCTAATGGGCGTCCCGTTGCCGCTTTAGCTCAGCCGGTAGAGCATCGCATTCGTAATGCGAGGGTCAGGTGTTCGAGTCACCTAAGCGGCACCATTTTAATCCTTACATTTCAACCACTTGTAATTTCAGGGCCTGCTGAAAAGTTGTATAGTTTTTCCTATACAACAATTTTGCGCTCAGATTCGCCAGATTTTGGCAGCAAATTTCGCATATTCCGTGGAGCAAAATTACCCTGATTGTCGGGTCACCCGACATGCGCATTGGCAAAGGCTGGGGGCAGGGGTTTGACTCTTTTCGCCCACGCCGACAGCTCCCGATAAATGCAAGCGGCGTTAGAGACCGCTCATTTGGTTGGACTTTCCAGGCTATAATCCGGCAGCGCATGGAAGGCGTTTTTTAAGGCTTCGCCCCAGCCCGTTGAAATGGTTTTGAAATAGGGATCATCGCTTGTGATCCGGCGTTCGTGGACAGGCGAAAATTTATCGCGTGCAACTACCAGCAGGTCGAGCGGCATCCCAACAGAGAGGTTCGCCTTTAACGTTGAGTCAAAGCTGACCATCATCAGTTTTATGGCATCGGCAAAATCCATCTCTGGATCATAGCCGCGCAACAAAATGGGGCGGCCGTATTTGGTCTCGCCAATTTGGAAAAACGGCGTGTCGCTGCTGGCTTCGATGAAATTCCCCTCCGGGTAGATCAGGAACATGCGCGGTTCCATGCCAGCAATCTGCCCCGCAACAATGATCGATGCAGCAAATGCGCCAGAGCCTGTTTGCCCATTTTCAGCATCTTGTGATTGAATGGTTTCCCGGAGCAGGCGACCGACAATCCCTGCGATTTGGAACATACTCTCTGCATCCAACAGCGAATTGCGGCGATCACCCGGTGCTTTATTGCGTTCTTCCAACTGACTGATGAGCGACTGGGTGGTGGCAAGGTTGCCCGCAGTCATAATCGCTATGATCCGCTCTCCGGGCACTTCCCAGTGGAACATCTTCCGGAATGTCGAGATATTATCGACGCCCGCATTGGTGCGGGTGTCACTCATCAGAACCAGCCCGCGCGAAAGCGCCATCCCTACGCAATATGTCACGCTTATCAGCCCTCTCTCAGATAATTCATTGCTGAGACAATTTTTGTTCCACGGCGAGGCTTACGGCCAACAAGCTCTCGCCCGCGCCATAAGAGACGCCATTTACGGGAGCTGCATCGCGATAATCTCGTCCTGTTGCAATTCGCACATAGCGCTCATCGGGACAAATGCCATTGGATATATCAAATCCGACCCAGCCTAAGCCCTCGACATAGGCCTCCGCCCAGCCATGTCCCGCTTCTTGGTCAATGCGATCGTTCATCATGAGATACCCGCTCACATAACGTGCTGGAATGCCGAGCGATCGGGCGCAACCGATGAACACGTGCGCGTGGTCCTGGCACACACCGTGGCCTGCAGCGAGAGCCTGCTCTGCAGGTGTAGAGGCTGTTGTATGGCCAATTTCATAGTGAACTGCGGCTAATGTCTTGCCTGACAACCGGTGCAGCAGATCGAGACTGTCCGAGGCTTCCGCTTTCAAGCTCGCCCCAAGCGCCCGCATCTTTGGACCAGGCGCTGTGAGAGAGGTTTGATTGCAATAAAGCCACAGCGGCATGAACCCGCTATGCGGCCCGACAATGCCGCCGCAATCTCGGGTGTCGACAATCCCTTCGCAGGTAATCGCAATCTCCACTGCCCCAGGAAGTGCCGAGGCAAGCGTCGTGCGATTGCGGTTCTGGTCGTCATATTCCGCTTCGATTTGCGCTCCTGTCAGGCTTATGCGCCAGTCAATAACGGATTGACCAGCTTCGGATTGCGGGGTGAGACGCAACTGTTGCATGCCGTGGACCAACGGGCGATCAAACCGATAATGCGTCGTGTGCCGTATTGCGATCTGCATGGCCCGCTCCTCAATCAACAAATCGATAGGCCGACGCAATTTCGTCGGCCAGATGTTGGTTGGTGGC
>JAHEGQ010000259.1 GCA_024645025.1 Sphingomonadaceae bacterium | reverse complement strand
CCCCGGCTATCTGATGCGCGACCTGCACAAAATGCCCAAGCGCGGCGACAAGCCGGAATGGCGCCACAATCAGGATTATTGGCACGAGAAGGATGAAATCCCCGTCATTAATCTCGACGGGGCAGAATTTGCCTATAGCTGAACCGAAAAAGGCCGCCCATGGGGGCGGCCTTTCTGGTGACGGTAAAGGGGAAGTTTAGGCGGCTGCGGGCAGCAAATGCCGTTCGCCCGCAATCCGCATCATCGCCTTTTGCAGCTTTTCAAAAGCGCGCACCTCAATCTGGCGGACGCGTTCGCGCGAGACGCCAAATTCTTGGCTCAATTCTTCCAGCGTGCGCGGCTCATCGACCAAGCGCCGTTCTGTCAAAATCTGCTTTTCGCGATCGGTCAGGCTCTGCATGGCTTCGATCAGCAGGGCATGGCGCTGAATGCGTTCCTCCGCATCGGCGACAATCTCATCCTGCAAGGGGCCGGTATCGACCAGGCTGTCCTGCCATTGACCTTCGCCATCTTCGTTCAGCGAGACGTTGAGCGAGGTGTCGCCGCCGCCGAGCATCCGGCGGTTCATGCTGATCACTTCTTCTTCGGTCACGCCAAGATCGGTTGCGATCTTTTTGACGTCCTCAGGCCGCAGATCGCCATCTTCATAGGCGTCGAGATTTTTCTTCATCCGGCGCAGGTTGAAGAACAGTTTCTTCTGCGCCGCCGTCGTGCCAAGCTTTACAAGGCTCCACGACCGCAGAATGAATTCCTGTATCGATGCCTTGATCCACCACATGGCATAGGTCGCAAGGCGAAAGCCGCGATCGGGCTCAAATTTCTTCACGCCCTGCATCAGGCCGATATTGCCCTCTGCAATCAGTTCGGAGACCGGCAAGCCATAGCCGCGATAGCCCATCGCGATCTTGGCGACGAGGCGCAGGTGCGATGTCACAAGCTTGGCCGCGGCATCTGTATCCTGATGCTCCTCGAACCGCTTGGCGAGCATATACTCCTCCTCAGCCGTCAGGATGGGGAATTTCTTGATCTCAGCCAAATAGCGGTTGAGCCCTTCCTCGCTGTTGAGCGCAGGAATGGTTCCCGAGGACTTGGTCTTCACTGCCAGCGTCTTGCCGGTCATTGTCGTCTCCCTGTCGGCGACCCCCTCATCAAGCAGAGGCGCTTAACGACCGCTCATAACCGAAGTTTGATGAACAGTTGCTGCATATCAGATGGGATAGGGCTTTCGAAATTTAAAGTCCCCCCCGTAATTGGGTGGGTGAAACCCAGATGCGCGGCATGCAGCGCCTGCCGTTCAAAGCCAAGCGATCTTAGGATTTCCCGGTGTTCAGGCCGGGATCGGCCATAGACCGGATCGCCCAAAAGCGGGTGGCCAATGGATGCCATATGAACCCGGACCTGATGGGTGCGGCCTGTTTCCAGCCGACACTCGACATGCGCCGCGCGCTTTAGCGGTTCCACCATGGTCCAATGGGTCACCGCGCGCTTGCCCTTGCCCGGCCCGACAATCGCAACCTTTTTCCGGTCATAGGGAGATCGCGCAAGATTTGCGTCCACCGATCCGGATCCTGTTTTGGGCAGTCCGGCCACAATCGCGGCATAGCGCCGGTCGATGCTGTGATCGGCAAATTGGGCGGCCAGCCCTTCATGCGCCCGGTCGGTCTTGGCGACAACAAGCAGCCCGGATGTGTCTTTATCAATGCGGTGGACGATCCCGGGGCGCGCAACCCCGCCAATGCCCGAAAGCCGCCCGGCGCAATGATGCAGCAGGGCGTTGACCATCGTCCCGTCCAGATTGCCCGCCGCCGGATGAACGACCATGCCCGCCGGCTTGTCGACGACCAAAAGATGATCATCCTCAAACAGGATGTGAAGCGGGATGTCCTGCGCCACATTATGCGCCGGGGCCGGGGCAGGCACGGAAATCTGGTAGCTGGTATCCGCCTTCACCTTCAGCGCCGGATCACGGACAAGCTGCCCGTTGCTCACCACTTGGCCCGCGGAAATCAGATTTTTCAGACGTTCACGCGAATAGACGGGCAACAGGGCCGCCAGCGCGCGGTCCAGCCGCCAGCCCACCATATCGGATGGTATGATCGCCTCTTCTTGGATTGCGGCTGCAGTCATGCGAT
>JAHEGQ010000251.1 GCA_024645025.1 Sphingomonadaceae bacterium | reverse complement strand
TGTTCAAACCGATCGCGGTTTTGGCAAGCAGATCCGGGGCGAGATCCTTGACGATGGCCTCGGTCATGTCGTCCGGGCCGGCAACCTCGTCATGCAGTTCGAGATAGCGCCGCGCCAAAGATTTCAGAGCGATGCGGTAGGCTTCCTCGACATGACGATAAGCTGTGAGAGCGGGGCGCCAATCACCGCACGATTGCTGATGACGTGGTCATGCTGGTCGATGCACTGGAAGATTTGGACTAGGTTGGCCATCAGGCTATTGGCTATGTCCGCCCATACGCCGCACTGCGTTCCGCCGTATGGGATCAGCTGATTGCAATCCGCGAGACCAAGAAAGCCGATATCGGCCGCGATCTTGCCGCCCAAACGCGCCACTTCCGCCGTCGACACGACCGACCCAAGCAGACATATCTGCCACAGTGTTGTTTGGCGTCAACCGCTAATTCTTGTAAAAATACAGCGTAATATCGCCACCTAGGCTGCGATTATAGCTGGGCCTTTTGTCTTTCAAAAATTCAGCAACGCTGTCTTTGTAGGCTGGATGATCAGCCAGCATTTCCAACCAAACCAGATATTGGTCTTCCTGCGCAAACTCGGTATTTTGATCTGCGGTACCTGCATCTGCGGCTGCATGATCGGGCGACCTTAGAACCGCAAGGGAATAGCCGATAATTGTATCCAGACTGCGGTCCCCATCCGAAAGCTGATACAAATCATACCCTTGCAGTTTGGCAATTTGCGCGATCGTCACCAGATACATCGTTGCATAGACCTGATATTTCGCGGCATTGGCGCCACGGGCCATTTCAAGCCGCAACGCGCCATCGGCGTTGCTATCGGACAACGCAGAATACACTGCGCTTACTCCGATGCGGAACAACGCGTCATCCCGCGTCAGCACACCGATGATTTCGGCGTAAAGCGCGCGGCGATAGAAGTGGTTGTTGCAGCAACTGCCATCCGCCCCACCTTGGCGGGCCAGATGCATCTTGGCCACGGCGAAAAGCCAGTTTTCGATCGTCTTCTTTTCCGTATCCATTCCCGCAATGCTGTCACGCACCTGCATGTAAGACAGCGCCGCCGCCGTCAGCGATGATTCAATCTGGAACCAGGTTTGTATGCCCGAGGTTTCGGGGGTGAAATCCAGAAAGGCGCGTTGTTCGGCCCAATGCTGCAGCATCGTCAGCACACAGATACCGTGCCGATCATCGTTTGCCACCAAGGCACCGGCGGAAAGCTCATCAACGGTGTCCTCGAAGCCATGATAGATTGTGGCCGCTTGCCGCCACGCGGCGCGATCTTCGTAGAACTTCGGGGTAAACAGCGCACCAGAGATCACAGGCATCGCCATGGCAGCCGCGCAATTGGGTCCGGCGCGCAGGGCAGTGATGCGCTTGCGCAGCATGGCGTCTTGGGTTGTCGCCAGATACGCCCGCCGCGTCGGCACGTCGAACAGCGCCACGGTCGGATTGTTGACGTGATAGCCGGAAAGATCCAGCGCGCTGCGCTCTTGTGGTGTCATCGCCGCCGCGACGCCGCCAGCCAGAGCCAACGCAACCGACGCCAGCCGTAAGAACCCTTTGAGCTTTTTCATTTTTCGATAACCACCTTCGCGGGTGTCCCCGGTTGCAGATCTGTTGGCGGGGCAAGCAGGCGCAAGAACACGGTTACATCACCTTCCGTGCTTTCTTGCTGGCGCGGCAGGCCGATCCGTGGGTCAACCTGCGCATCATACCCCAGACTTTCCACCCGCGCCGCCAGCGGATCGGGCCGGTCAGCAAGGGTCACCTGCGCCTGCTGACCAATATGCACCGCATCGGCGAGATCGGGCGCAATCCGCGCCTCGATCAGCACATCTTGTGGTGCCGATTTCACCAAGGTCAGAATACGATCGCCCGGCGCAACCGGGCGGCCCGCCGCCACCGCCCAATAGACCCGGCACTGACATGGCGCATAGACGGTCAACGCCGTCTGTCGCAGTGCCAAGGCCTGAAGTTTGCTGACACTCAGATCCCGCGCCCTGCGGGCATCTTGCCGCGAGACCACGCCATAGCGACCATCCGCACCTAGCATCGGACGGGCCGCGGCTGTTTGCGGCAGATCGGCAAGCAACTGGTCAAAATAGGCAAGCGTCGCGGTTGCATCGCCG
>JAHEGQ010000248.1 GCA_024645025.1 Sphingomonadaceae bacterium | reverse complement strand
ACTTCCGCCCACCATGTAGAATGGCTTATTCAAACCTTCCGAAAGCCAAGGGGCCCCTTTAAGCGCGAGCCGCAATGCTCGGCGCAGGGCGGCAGGCCCTTCTGCCCGGATCGCTGGCAACCGCAATGTGCCAAGCGGGAGCGAGAGGCTTTCACGCACCTGCCCATCCGAAATATGCACCAGCTCTAGGCTGCCCCCTCCCAAATCTCCGGCGATCCCCTCGGCATTTGGAATGGAGGAGACAACGCCATAGCCTGACACCTCGGCTTCTTCTTCGCCACTCAGCACACGGGGCGCAAAGCCCAGGGCAGCGACGGAGTGTAAAAATTCATCGCCATTTCGGGCTTCCCGGACGGCGGCCGTTGCCACAACCTGTACGTCTTTTACGCCCATCATGTCCAATAGCTGTCGAAAGCGCGCCAGCGATTTCAAGGCGCTGCCCATGGCGTCGGGCGCCAGCGCTCCATCTTCAGAAAGGCCACGGCCCAACCCGGCCAATAATTTTTCATTAAACAAGGCGAAAGGCGCACGCAACGGTCCGCCATAAACGACAAGCCGGACCGAATTGGACCCGATATCAATGATCGCAGATCGATGGCCGATGCTCATTTTGGCCGCTTTAGCCTCAGCTTGGGAACGGCATCGCGCGCCGTAAAGGCCTGGCCGCGTCCGGAAAGTGAAGGGTTGGTCATAAAATATTGGTGCAAATTGAAGGGTGTGTCGCCGGGGCAGACCCGGATGTAGCGGCCATCGGGCTGCAGCGTCCAGCTTTGTTCATTATCCAGCAGATTGGCGACCATCACCTGATCCAGAATCTGATCATGCACCGTTGGGTTTTCAATCGGCAGGGCATATTCAACCCGTCGGTCGAAATTGCGCTGCATCCAATCTGCAGACGAGATAAACACCTTGGCCTTGCGGTTCGGCAATTCAGCGCCATTGCCGAAACACCAGATGCGGCTGTGTTCCAAAAACCGGCCCACCACGGATTTAACACGGATGGTTTCTGAAAGGCCGGCAACACCGGGTCGCAGACAGCAAATACCGCGCACAACAAGGTCAATCTGAACGCCCGCCGCGCTTGCCTCATATAGCTTTTCAATCAGGCGCGGATCCACCACGCTATTCATCTTGGCCCAGATTACCCCGGGCCTTCCCGCCACAGCATTGGCAATTTCCGCGTCGATCAACTGCATCAGATCATTGCGCAAATCGCGCGGGCTCATGCTGATCACCTCCAACGCGTGGGGCTCAACATAGCCAGTAATATAGTTGAAAAGCTGCGCCGCATCCCGGCCAATACGCGGATCCGCCGTGAAAAAGCTAAGATCAGTATAGATCCGGGCCGTCACAGGGTGATAATTTCCCGTTCCGAAGTGGCAATAGGTGCGCACACCCTGCGCCTCTCGCCTGACAACCATCGAAACCTTGGCGTGGGTCTTCCAATCAATGAACCCATAGACAACTTGAACGCCAGATCGCTCCAATTGCGACGCCCAATGAAGATTCTGTTCTTCATCAAATCGAGCCTTTAGCTCAACAACGGCAGTCACCGATTTACCGGACTCCGCCGCATCGCACAGCGCCCGAATAACGGCAGATTGTTTGCCCGCGCGATACAGGGTTTGCTTGATCGCCACCACATCTGGGTCCGCTGCTGCCTGATTGAGAAAGGCCAGCACGACGTCAAAGCTTTCATAGGGATGATGGACGACAATGTCCTTTTGACGAATTGCGGCAAAGCAATCGCCATCATGTTCTCGAATACGTTCTGGAAAGCGGGGCGAAAACGGCGGGAATTTCAAGTCTGGGCGATCTTCATCGACCAGCGCCTGCAAATCGCCAATCCCCAAAAACCCATCTGCCTCAGCAACCAAGGTCTGACTGCCGCCAATTTCCTTATGAACAAGCTGCGCCAGATCATCGGGCATTGCCGCCTCAATCTCCAGCCGGATCACCCGGCCCCGCCGCCGCCTTTTGATTGCGCTGCGGAAATAGCGCACCAAATCTTCGGCTTCTTCTTCAACCTCAATGTCGCTGTCGCGGATGATGCGAAACGCGCCAGAGCCTTTGACATCAAAGCCAGGAAAGAGCCGGTCCGAAAAATGACGAACCAATGTTTCGACAGCAATCGAGCGAAGGTCTTTGCC
>JAHEGQ010000237.1:1254-2162 GCA_024645025.1 Sphingomonadaceae bacterium | reverse complement strand
GATGCGCGGCACGCCAGATGCCGCAAGCGCTGCCACCTGTTCCTTGGCCCCGGCACGGGGCGGGTCCAGCACCACCGCGTCAAACCCCGCCAGTTCAGAGGCTGAAAGCGGCCGCCGAAATAAGTCGCGATGGGCAATGCTGATCGGACGCCGGGCCCGATTAGCGGCCAGTTGCAAGGCTAGAATGGCATCGCGCGCGCCCTCGGCCGCCGTCACCTGTCCGTCCAGTGCCAACGCGAATGTCCCCAGCCCGGCAAATAGGTCTGCAATTTTGTTCGCCCCTTGTGTTGCCTCTTTCACGGCGGCAACCAAGGCCGCTTCCCCATCGGCCGTCGCCTGCAAAAATGCCCCTTCGGGCAAGGCCACCGGCACGCCGCCCAAGGTGACGGTCACCGGCTCTGGTTCCCATCGGGCAGCGGGGCCAAAGCCTTCATCCAGCGACAATCGCGCAAGCTTGTGCGTCTGGGCAAAGCGGGTCAGCGCCTCTGTTGCGGCCAGCCCGTCTGCTTCCACCTCGGACAGGAGGAGGTCGACGCCCTGATCGGCCAGAGTCAGGCGCACATTGGCGCTCCGCCGGTCGGGCACCAAAGTGGCAAGCAGCGCGCGCAATGGCTTTATCAGGGCCTCCAGCGCAGGGTGCAGAACCGGGCAATGGCCCAAATCAATGACGCGGTTGCTCTTGGCCGCGTTGAACCCCATCAAAACCTGTTTGCCGCGCCGTTCCGCCCGCAAAGAGGCGCGACGGCGACTATGGGCGGGCGACACATGCGGCGGCCGAAGGGCGTTAGTCTCAATCCCTTGTGCGGCAAGCGCACTGCCAATTCGGTCAACCAGAAACGGCACAAGGCTGGCATCATCCACGTGCTGCAACTGACAGCCCCCGCAGTCAGGGAAATGCCGACAAGCCG
>JAHEGQ010000237.1:0-1244 GCA_024645025.1 Sphingomonadaceae bacterium | reverse complement strand
ATCGATATGGTGCGGGCCGCGCGTTACCGAACCATCCGCGGCAACAAGGTCACCCGGCGCTGTATGCGCGACATAACGACCATCGGCCGTCACCCCATCGCCCCGCGCCGCGAGCCGCAGGATGGCAGTCCCGCTCATCGCGCCATCGCCAAGGCCGGCGCAAGGCATCCCAGCAGATCATCCGCGATCAAGCCGGGCCCGGCCAAGTTGGCCGCGCGGTTGTGCAGCCAGACACTGGCTTGCGCGGCCCGGCTGGCATCCAGCCCGCGCGCCAGCATGGTGCCGGCAATGCCCGCCAACACATCGCCCGTTCCCGCCGTTGCCAGCCAAGGCGATGCGCCTGCGGCAACCCATGTCGTGCCGTCCGGCAATGCCACCACTGTGTCAGCTCCCTTAAAAATCACGCCACAGCCGCTGGCTTGAGCGGCGGCGTGTGCCTGATCGATCTTGCTCCCCTTTTGCATCCCAAAAAGGGCGGCGAACTCCCCCGCATGAGGCGTCAGCAAGGTGGGGGCAGAGCGCGCGGTCAACTGGTCCAGACGGACAAGATGCAACGCATCGGCATCCACCACCACAGGCACAGGCAGGGCCAATGTTTTGGCGAGCAGCGCCTTGGCGGCATCGCTGCGCCCCAATCCCGGCCCGATGACAAGGGCAGCCAGGCGGGGATCGGCCAGCGCTGCCTCGATTGGCCGATACACCAGCGACAAGGGGGCGCCTGCCCCCGGCGCCCCCCCTGCCAAAACAACATAGCCCGCCCCACTGCGCGCTGCCGCGCTTGCGCTGAGCAACGCGGCGCCCGGCATCTCCCCGGCGACCACTGTCACCAGCCCCCGGCTGAACTTATGGTCCTGCGCCGTGGGCACCGCGAGCTGCGGCTTGGGCAGAACGTGCGTCTGGCTCTGCGCTGCAACGCCAATATCCGCGACGATCACATGGCCGCACAGCGCCGCAGCGGGTTGCAGCAGGTGCGCCGGCTTAAGCGCTCCCAATGCCACTGTCAGGTGAACGCGCACGGCCCCCAACACAGCGCCATCATCGCTGCCAACGCCACTGGGCAGATCGGCGGCAACCACAAAATGCGCAGCCCCTGTCAGGCGGCCCAAATGCGCTGCACATTCGGGATGGAGCGGGCGGGACAGCCCCGTCCCAAACAGGCAATCCAAGACAAGTGCTGCCGGGCGCGCATCGGCCAGCTCTTCCACGCCGCCGGTCCATTGGGCCGCGGCCCGCTGCGCCACATC
>JAHEGQ010000161.1 GCA_024645025.1 Sphingomonadaceae bacterium | reverse complement strand
ACCCCTGCCAGCCCGGCAGCGCCGGTCGAGCCTCCGGCTGTTGTTACGGCAGAGGCCGAGCCCCTTCCGGCGCCACGCTATGTGCCAGACCCGCATCCCGAGGCGACGGAAATCGACATCCCCACCCCTGCGGCTCAGGCGCTTGCCTCACCAGCCGTGCGGGCGCGGGCAAAAGACCTTGGCATTGACCTGAGCCAGATCAAGCCGCGCGAGGGCAGCCGCATTCGCCATGCCGATCTGGATGCCTATTTGCTCTATCACGGACATCAGGGCTATGCCGCAACGCCGCTAGCCACCCGGCCAGATGAGGCCATTCGGGTGGTTGGCCTGCGCCGACGCATCGCCGAAAATATGTCAGCCTCTAAACGGCACATCCCGCATTTCAGCTATGTCGAGGAAATCGACGTCACCGCGCTGGAGGCCATGCGGGCCGATCTGAATGCCCATCGCGGCGCACGTCCCAAGCTGACCTTGCTGCCGCTGTTGATCGTCGCTTTGTGCAAAGCGCTTCCAGACTTCCCGATGCTCAACGCCCGCTATGATGACGAGGCTGGCGTTGTGACGCGCTTTGGCGCGATCCATCTCGGCATCGCGACCCAGACCGAGGCCGGGCTGATGGTCCCGGTCCTCCGCGATGCACAGGCCAAGAACATCTGGCAATTGGCGGCTGAGATTGCGCGGCTGGCCGAAGCGGCCCGGAGCGGCAAGGCCAAGGCAGAAGAGCTTTCCGGTTCCACCCTGACCCTCACGTCGCTGGGGCCCTTGGGCGGAGTGGCCACAACGCCCGTGATCAATCGCCCCGAAGTCGCGATCATCGGCCCGAACCGGATCATCGAACGACCAGTGTTTCAAGGCGACGCCCTTGTGCGCGCCAAGTTGATGAACCTATCCATCAGTTGCGACCATCGTGTGGTGGATGGTTGGGATGCCGCCCGCTTTGTGCAGGCGGTCAAGGCCATGCTGGAAACCCCGGTGCGGCTGTTCGCAGATTAATCCGCGCGCTGTTGGGTCAGGATATTCACCAGCGCGCCCAGCACAATCAGCCCGCCCCCCAGATAGCCGAGCGCCGACACCGTCTCCCCCTGCAACAGGCGCGCACCAATGGCGGCCCAAACGGGTTCGGGGACATACAGCAAGGCCACCGTTAGCGGGGGAACATGGCGCTGAAATGCCAGGGCGATGACCGCAGGCACGAATGTAGTGAACAAGCCGACATACAGCCCCGCCTTTAACAAGGCCGGGGCCCCAAACAGAATCTGGGGCGTGCCACCCCGCAACAGAAACAGCGCCCAGCCCAAGGCCGCCATGAAGAGCATTTCAACGCTGATAATCACCCATAGCTGGCCGTCGCCCGCCGCCCTTTCCGTCTGGCGATCCACGGCAAAGATATAGAGCGTGTAAAGGATGGCTGCGCCAAGCGCGATCAGGTCGCCCATCGGATTGCCACCAAACCGAACCGATCCGGCAATGACAAGCCCCGCGCCGGCGGCCGATAGGCCGCACGCCATCAGCCCCCCGCGCGACAGGCGTTGCTTTAAAAACAGGACCGCGATGAGGGCGGCAATCGCGCCATTGAGGGCCGGAAAAAAGGCTGTGTTGGTCGCCGTGGTGAAATAGAGCGCAACCGTGCTCGCCAGCACCGCACAGAACAGAACCGCCCCCAACCCCAAGCCCGCCTGAACCGCGCCGACCGTGATCCGTTTGCGAAACGCTAGCAACAAACCGGCCGCCGGAAGCGCGGCCATCGACAGTTCCAGCGTGGCAAAGGCCACAGGATCGACTGCGGCCAGCGCTTCTTTGGATATGATGAAATAGGACGCCCAAAGGACTGGGTTCAATGCGAGCAGACACAGCGCCAAGGCCTTCATGGAATACGCCCCCTTGTCGATGCCGAAGGCTAGCGCGATCAAGGACGCGCGGCCACGCCAGATTTCACTGGTGCGTTGCTTTAGGACACCAAAGCCAATCGAGGCCCATCGGCGGCCGACAGCATGACCTCCTCCACGCCCTCAATGGTTTCGATCCGCGCCGCAAGGTCGGCATCCAGCGCAAAATTGCGGCCCAAGCGCACGCGGGCCAGCGCGCCATTGCCCAAATCCGCCTCGACGATAATTTCGCCGCGGCCGCCCCCTTCAGATCCCAGCAGCGCCGCCAAGGCTGGCAAGACAGATGGGCGCGAGGCCCGCACGACCGCCTTTAACCGACTATTGGCGGCCAGCCCTTCCAACGGCTGAATGCGCTTGACCGTAATCCTTGGGGACTCATCCCCGGGCTGGCGATCCAGTTCGACCGTCAAAAGGCCACAGCTATTGGCCTTGGCGGCTTCTTCCAAATCCTTTGCCGTCAACTCATCAAAGCAGCTTGCGATAAATTGGCCGGTCGCATCCGACATCGCGCAATTGGCATAGCGCCGCCCCCGTGCCGACGTGCGCCAGCGCACATCCTCCACCAGCACTGCCATGACAGCCCCGGTGCGGGCGCCATCGGCGGGCGCCGGCTGGGCACACAGGGCAGAATAAGTGCGGGCGCCATGGGCGGTGGCGACATGGCGATAGCGATCGACCGGATGGGCCGAGAAATAAAAGCCAAAGGCCTCGCGTTCCTGCGCCATGCGGTCTGCCAGCGACCAATGCGCATTGGCGGGCAGCTTGATCTGTTCCACCTTATGCTCTTCGCCACCGAACAGCCCGCCCTGCCCGCTGGCCCGCGTCGACTCTGCCGCGGCGGCGACCGCAAGGATCGTTTCGGCCATGGCGTGAACGCCCGCACGATTTGGTTCCAGCCGGTCAAAGGCCCCGGCGGCGGCAAGGCTTTCAATCTGACGGCGGTTGACCGTTTTCGGGCTGATGCGATCAGCAAAATCATCCAAAGAGACAAAGGGCCCCTTGGCAGACCGGTCGGCGACGATCTGCTCCATCGCCCCTTCGCCCACGCCCTTCAAGGCCCCCAAGGCATAGCGCACGGCAAGCGCCTCCTCTTCCGTTGGCGCTACCTCAAAATCAGCACCGCTGCTATTGATGCACGGGGCCAGCACCGGCACACCCAAACGGCGCATATCATCCATGAAGATCGACAGCTTATCGGTGTTGGAGATGTCAAAGCTCATCGATGCAGCAAAGAAATCTGCCGGATAATGCGCCTTCAACCAGGCGGTATGATAAGCCAACAGCGCATAAGCGGCAGCGTGCGATTTGTTAAAACCATAGCCCGCGAACTTGTCGATCAAATCGAACAGTTCGTTGGCTTTGGTCGCATCAATCTGGTTATGCGCGGCGCAACCCTGTACAAAGGTCTCCCGCTGGGCATCCATTTCCGACTTGATCTTTTTGCCCATCGCACGGCGCAGCATATCGGCGCCCCCCAGCGTGTAACCCGCCAAAATCTGCGCGGCCTGCATCACCTGTTCTTGATAGACGAAGATGCCATAGGTCTCCGCCAAAATGCCTTCGAGCAGGGGGTGCGGATATTCAATCGGCACGCGCCCGTTTTTACGGTCGCCAAATAGCGGGATGTTATCCATTGGGCCCGGACGGTAGAGCGAGACGAGCGCGATAATATCCCCGAAATTGGAGGGGCGGACGGCCGCAAGTGTACGGCGCATCCCTTCCGATTCCAGCTGGAACACGCCGACTGTGTCGCCCTTTTGCAAAAGCGCATAAACGGCTGCGTCATCCCAGCCCAGTGTTTCCAGATCCGGCTTGCCGCCGGTGCGCCGCTCAATCAATTCCAGCGCGCGCTGGATGACGGACAATGTCTTGAGCCCCAGAAAGTCGAACTTCACCAAGCCTGCGCCTTCGACATATTTCATGTCGAACTGAGTCACGGGCATATCGGAGCGCGGGTCCCGGTAGAGCGGCACCAGCTGATCAAGTGGTCGATCCCCAATAACGACGCCTGCCGCGTGGGTAGAGCTGTGGCGCGGCAGGCCTTCCAGCCGCATCGCCAAGTCCAGCAACTGGCGGACCTGATAATCGCTTTTATACTCCGCCGCCAATTCAGACACGCCGTTCAGCGCACGGTCCAGCGTCCAAGGGTCGGTCGGGTGATTGGGGATCAGCTTTGCCAGCCGATCCACCTGCCCATAGCTCATCTGGAGGACGCGGCCCGTGTCCTTCAAAACGGCGCGCGCCTTCATCGTCCCGAAGGTGATAATCTGGGCGACATGGTCGCTGCCATATTTTTGTTGGACATAGCGGATCACTTCGCCGCGCCGGGTTTCGCAAAAGTCGATATCAAAGTCGGGCATCGACACGCGTTCCGGGTTCAGGAAGCGTTCGAACAGCAGGCCCAGCTTGATGGGATCAAGATCGGTAATCGTCAGCGCCCAGGCCACCACAGAGCCCGCGCCAGACCCGCGGCCCGGCCCAACGGCAATGCCTTGCTCCTTCGCCCATTTGATGAAGTCCGCCACGATCAGGAAATAGCCGGGAAAGCCCATTTCAATGATGACGTTCAGTTCAAAATCCAGCCGGTCAAAATAGGCCTGACGATCCGCATCGGGGATCAGCGACAGCCGCCTTTCCAACCCGGCCTTGGCATCAATTCGCAGCTGGTCGGCTTCGCCTTCCTTGTCCCCCACGGTCGGCAAAATCGGCGCGCGATACGGGGCCATGACGGCACAGCGCTGCGCAACAACCAAGCTATTGGCTAATGCTTCGGGCAGATCCTCAAACAGGCGCTGCATATCCTTGGCGGGCTTCATCCAAGCATCGGGCGAGCTTTTGACCCGGTCTTCGCTTTCGATATAGGCACTGGCGGAAATGCACAGCATGGCATCGTGCGCGGCGTGGAAGTCCGCTTCGGCATAGCAGGCTGGGTTAGTCGCCACCAAAGGCAAGTCCAGCGCATAGGCCAAATCGAGCAGGGCTGCCTCGGACGCGCCCTCCACCGGGTCCAACCGCCGCGAGATTTCAACATAAAGCCGGTTCGGGAAGGCTGCCATCAGCGCTTCAGCATATCGGCGTGCGGCATCGGGCTGGTCTTCCGCCAACAGCCGACACAAGGCCCCCTCACCCCCTGCCGTAAGCGCAATCAGGCTATGGCTATGGCGGACCAGTTTTTCCCAGCGGACGTGCGGCGGCTCTTCCAGTGGGCGGTCCAGATGCGCGGCCGATACAAGCGCACACAAATTGTCATAGCCCAGTTCATCTTGGGCATAGAGCGCCAGCCAGTCATAGACTGGCGTCGTCCCCTCTGGGCGGCCCGGCCGCAGAACGCACAGCAATGTCCCGATGATCGGCTGCACGCCTGCGCCCTTGCAGGCATCCGAGATTTGCGGTGCGGCATAAAGCCCGTTGCGGTCGCACACCGCGACCGCGGGAAACCCCAATTCCTTCGCGCGCTTGGCAATTCCTTTGGGCGGAATCGCACCTTCCAGCATGGTGAAGGCGGAAAAAACACGCAGCGGGACGAAGGGGGAAAACGGCATGGTCAAACCTTAAGCGCGCCCCTGCCGGATGTTAACCGATTCGCATGACGGAGTTGGGGATAAAATCCACTGGGCTTTGCAGCGCCCCGCACCGCCTCACAGCCGCTTTTCGATATCTTTTTCCAGCGCCTCGGGCTTGTCTGTTGGGGCATAGCGGCCGACAACCTTGCCGGTCTTGTCGACAAGGAACTTGGTGAAGTTCCATTTAATGCCTTTGGTGCCCAGCACGCCGGGCTTTTCGCCCTTAAGATGGGTGAAGAGCGGGTCGGCCCCTTCCCCATTCACCTCAACCTTGGCCATCAGCGGGAAGGTGACGTCGTAATTAAGCGAGCAGAAATTCTGGATTTCATCCGCATCCCCTGGCTCTTGCGCGCCAAATTGGTTGCAGGGGAAACCCAAAATGGTCAGCCCTTTGGGGCCATATTTGCGGTGCAGCGCCTCCAGCCCCTTATATTGCGGCGTGAAACCACATTTGGAGGCGGTGTTCACGATCAGGATCGGCCCGCCCTTGAAATCGGCAAGTTTCTGTTCGCTGCCATCGGGCTTTTTCACGCTGAAATCATGGACGCTCATCGGGCTCTCCTCGGTTCGATGCAATCAGGCTAGCACATACAAAAAGGGCCGGGCTAGGCCCGACCCTTTATGGACTACCAAAGCACAGGGCTATGGACCGGATCAGGCCGCGTCGCCGGCCATTTCCTTGGTCTTTTTCGCATAAACGCGGACCGGCTCCTTGGTGCCAGCAACCACATCCTTGTCGATCATCACCTGGTCCACATCATCCATGGAGGGCAGATCGAACATGGTGTCGAGCAAAATGCCTTCCAAAATGGAGCGCAAGCCACGGGCGCCTGTCTTGCGTTCAATGGCGCGCTTGGCGACTGCGGTCAGCGCATCGTCGGTAAAGTCCAGATCAACCTCTTCCATTTCGAAGAGCTTCTTATACTGCTTCACCAGCGCGTTCTTGGGTTCGACCAGGATCTTGACCAATGCGTCAACATCCAAGTCTTCCAGCGTCGCAATGACAGGCAGACGGCCCACAAATTCGGGGATCAGGCCGAACTTCAGCAGATCTTCGGGTTCGCCCTGCTTCAGGATATCGCCCGTGCGGCGTTCATCCGGCGCTGACACATGGGCACCAAAGCCAATCGACTTGCCCTGCAAGCGGTCCGCAATGATTTTTTCCAGCCCGGCAAAGGCCCCGCCACAGATGAAGAGGATGTTGGTCGTATCCACCTGCAGGAATTCCTGCTGCGGGTGCTTGCGCCCCCCCTGCGGCGGCACGCTGGCAACCGTGCCTTCCATCATCTTCAACAGGGCTTGCTGCACGCCTTCGCCCGACACATCGCGGGTGATGGACGGGTTTTCGGCCTTGCGGCTGATCTTGTCGATTTCATCGATATAGACGATGCCGCGCTGTGCGCGTTCCACATTATAGTCAGACGCCTGCAACAGCTTCAGGATGATATTTTCCACATCCTCGCCCACATAGCCGGCTTCGGTCAGCGTTGTGGCGTCAGCCATCGTGAACGGCACGTCAAGGATGCGGGCCAGCGTTTGCGCCAGCAGCGTCTTGCCGCAGCCGGTCGGCCCGACAAGCAGGATGTTGGACTTGGCCAGTTCAACGTCGGCGCCCTTTGCGCCATGGTTCAGGCGCTTATAATGGTTATGGACCGCGACCGAGAGAACGCGCTTTGCCTTGGGCTGGCCGATGACATAATCATCCAGCACCTTGCAAATCTCTGCCGGGGTCGGAACGCCGCCGTCTTTTTTGGAAACGAGCGCCGACTTGGTCTCTTCGCGAATGATATCGTTGCACAGGTCAACGCATTCATCACAGATGAATACCGTCGGCCCCGCAATGAGCTTGCGCACCTCATGCTGCGACTTGCCGCAGAAAGAGCAATAAAGCGTGCTCTTGGTATCGCTGCCGCTCAACTTGGTCATTAGAACCTTCCCGCCGTGTTTGCGGCCATGTTACTCTCAGAATTCATAGCGGCAATGGCTTAATTTGTGCTGACTGGCACACCAGCCGAATTAACCCTGCGCTTCTTCCGTGCCTTCCGGCCGCTTGTCGAACACCGAATCGATCAGGCCAAAGTCCTTGGCTTCGCTGGCGGTCATGAAGTTATCGCGCTCCATCGCCTTTTCGATCGTTTCAATATCCTTGCCGGTATAGCGCGAATAGAGCTGGTTCATGCTGGCCCGGATCCGCAGGATTTCCTGCGCCTGAATGGCAATATCCGTCGCTTGACCCTGCGCCCCGCCCGAAGGCTGGTGGACCATGATACGCGAATTGGTCAGCGCCACGCGCATCCCCGGTTCGCCAGCAGACAAGAGGAAAGACCCCATCGAGGCCGCTTGCCCCACGCACACTGTGCCCACCTTGGGCCGGATATATTGCATGGTATCGTGGATCGCCATGCCAGCTGTCACCACCCCGCCCGGCGAGTTGATGTACATCCAGATGTCCTTTTTCGGATTTTCCGATTCGAGGAACAGCAACTGGGCGACAATGACCGACGCCATATTGTCTTCAATGCCGCCGGTCACAAAGACGATGCGTTCCCGCAACAGGCGCGAATAGATGTCAAAGCTGCGTTCCCCGCGATTCGATTGTTCGATAACGATGGGGATCAGCGCGTCTTGCGGATGCATGGACAGTCCTTTGGTTATGTGTTGCCCCCTATTTCGGGCTCAGGCGGGAAAGTTCAACCCCCTGTGTCGGGATTGGCACTTTTACGGATGGCATAAAGGCGCGAAGTTGGCCCCGTGTAAACCGGCGTCAGCCAGCCAAGCGCCGCGGCCGGGGCTTCCGCTTCCCAAATCCAGACATAATCGAACCGGTCCCGCGGCAAATATCGCAAAAAGGTTCTGACGCGGAAGCCGGGGCAGCCAAAGGCCGGATTGAACAGTTCAACCGAGCGCGAATCATTAAAGCCGCGGCCATCATTATAGATTGGCCGCATCAGATGCTGGCCCGGAATGTCCCATTGCGTGTTCACAAAGGCATGGCGGCGGGGAATGGCGAGGCTGGGGGCGTGGTTCCGCCCCGCCAGCGGCCAAACGCCGCATTCGCTGCTATGCGCGAGCACAGCGATCCGCGCGCCGTGCGGCACAACGCGCAACGCGGCCAAATCTTCTTCAATCTCGGTGCCCCGCTGGATCCAGCCAATCGACGTTTCGCCAATGCGCAGACCGAACAGGGTGATCCCGCACATCGCCAAAGCCAGCCCAATGCGCTTGGGCACTGCCCGGATGGCCAACAGTGCAACGATGATCAACGGCGCATAAAGACGGACGTCCGCAAAATAGGAACTCAGCACCGTTGACGGCAGAAGCACGGCCGCTGCCAACAGTGCCAAAGCGGCTTGTCGGAAGGCCTTGTCCCGCTCAACGCGGCGGTCGACGTGAAGCCAGATCGTCACGGTCAAAAGCAGGGCGACAGTGGCAATGTCGAACCATTCCCATTCCGCGCGCAGCAGGTTTTCAATCCCGCGCAACTTTTCATGCAACGACCAACTCTCCGCAAGCGCACCGCCGCCCTTGGTCGCCCGCCAGACAAGCATCGGCACCAGCGGCATAGCCCATGCCAGCATCTCTAGGGAAAACTGGCGCAGATTACGCCGATTGGAAAACTCGATCCCGGCCACAATTAATCCAAGGACGCCCCAAGCCGATGTGTGGCATAGCCAGACCAGCAAGGCGCCCGCCCCGGCATAAGAGAGCCGAACCCATGCCGACCGCTGACGCACCCAGATCCATCCCGCCGCAACGTGAAACGCCAAGGCAAGACCAAGCCAATAATTCATGAACCCATGAAAAAAGGTGAAGCTCCAAATAGGCAGAAGCGCAACATAGGTCGCTGCCGGAACATGGCCAAAGCGCGCTTTGGCCATGTTATAAACCCCCAGCACGGTTAAGGGTGGAATGCAGGCAGCGATCAGGAAAGCCGCCTTTTCGGTTCCTAAAACTGGACCCAGCCAGACCATGAGGATGTCCACGCCCAGATTGCCCAGGATGTGCCAATCAAAGTCGTAATACTGGGTCAGCCAGCGATCGCCTGGATTGTTCATCACATGATAGCGGCCGATATGCGTGAACAAATCCGGCAAGATCGGCAGCGGTGCCACCAGGAAGGGCAACGCTGAAAACAGCGCCAGCGCAAACCATAACAGCCGCTCTGGCCCAGACTTCAAACCCAAAGGGGACATGACCGATCCCGTCTCAGGCTTTGACAGCAAGATAGGCCAGACGGCGCATCTCGCGCCGACCCCGGACCACGGTATCAAGGATCAAGCCACAAAAGCCGTTGAGAAACGCCAACAGCATGATCCCCGTCGCCAAGATCGCGGTCGGAAAGCGCGGCACAAGGCCAGTTTCTAAATAGGTCAGCAGCAAGGGAATGCTCAGGGCAATCGCCAGCGCGCCCAAGGCCGCGCCGATCAGCCCGAAAAAGACGAGCGGCTTTTCGATCCGAAACAAGGTTAGGATCATGCGCAGAATGCGCCAGCCGTCACGATAGGTATTCAGCTTGGAAGCCGACCCTTCTGGCCGCGCGGCATAAGCGGTCACCTGTTCGGCTACAGGCATCCGCAATTCCAGCGCATGAACGCTGATTTCCGTCTCGATTTCAAAGCCTTCGGACAAGACAGGAAAACTCTTCACAAACCGACGCGAAAAGACGCGATAGCCAGACAGGATATCCGTGAAGGTGCGCCCAAACAGCCATGCCAGCATCCCGGTCAACAGCTGATTGCCTAGCCGGTGGCCGCGGCGATAGGCCGCTTCTACTTCAGACTTACGGGCGCCAACCACCATATCGAGCTGCTCATCCCGCAAAAGCGCGATCAATCCAGGCGCTGCTGCCGCCTCATAGGTCGCATCGCCATCGGCCATGACGTAGATGTCGGCATCCACATCCGCGAACATCCGCCGCACGACATGGCCCTTGCCCTGCATCCGTTCTGTCCGGACAATCGCTCCCGCCGCTCGCGCAATCTCTGCTGTGCCGTCTGAGCTGTTATTGTCATAGACATAAATCTCAGCGCCGGGCAGCGCGGCGCGAAAATCACGCACGGTTTGCCCAATTGCGGCGGCTTCGTTGAAGCAGGGCAGGAGAACAGCAATTTTTGGGTAAGCGATCGCGGTCATAAAACCGCCCCTAATCCTGAATGTCGCATAATTCGATCATTTTTGTGCAAGCCGCGCGGCAATCCATGCGGAAAGCGTCAGTTGCAGCTGGTGGTACAGCATGATTGGCAGCACCACCATGCCTGCTTGCGCCGCCGGAAACAGGATCCGCGCCATCGGCGCGCCCGTCGCCAAACTTTTCTGCGCGCCCGAGAAAAGAAGTGTGATGCGGTCCTCCCGGCTGAGGCCAAGCACACGGCCCAATCCCCACGCCATCGACAGCGCCAACACCAGCAGAACAATCACCAACGCGAGCAAGCGGGCGAGGTCCGTGCCACTGACACGGTGCCAAAGACCGTC
>JAHEGQ010000236.1 GCA_024645025.1 Sphingomonadaceae bacterium | reverse complement strand
AGAACGGGTGATGTCGCGGATTGTGCCCCAAAGACGGGCATTCAAATCCTGCGCGACGGCTTCGGCGCGGGCAGGATCTTCAGCTTCGATGGCCGATAAAAGCGCAGCGAACTGGGCGGTTGATTCCGCTTGTTGTAAGTTTGGGGCGCCGTAAGGCAGGAAAAGATCGGCCAAGGCATCTTCTATCCCACGGGCCAGGAGCGGGTTGCGCGAGGCATCGGCGACGGCCAGTAGAAACAGCGTTTCGGCCTGTTTGCGCAGCGGCCCGGTGCTGGCGTCTTGCATCAAAGCCAAGGCTTCGCGCATCCGCTTTAGATCGGCGGGGTTGCGACGTTCGGCAGCAAATCGCGCGGCGGCCGTTTTTGCGATGGTCAGAAACTCTGCCACCCGCATCGCTGCGGCAGGGGCGCGGGAAATCCGCCGCAGCGCCAGTTGCGACAAACGGTCGGTATCTGAGACGAACGGCCCGCCCTGCGCACCGCGCCTAACATGGATATACTGGCTTTCTTCCAGCACCCGCAGCGCCTCGCGCAGGGTCACGCGGCTGATGCCGAAGCGATCAGAAAGCTGACGCTCTGCTGGCAGCCGTTCACCTGGCAACAGCAATCCTGCATGGATTTGCCGCCGGATGGAATCGACCGCAAGGCCATAAGTCGCCCGGGGTTCAAGCGGTCGCAGGCCCCAAAGCACCGATCAAACCGCCGTAAAGGTGTTGTCGACGAAGATTTCGGCCCCATTTACGAAGCTGGACGCATCGGACGCAAGGAACAGCGCGACCTCGGCCACTTCTTCTGGTTCGCAAATCCGGCCCTGCATCGCGTTCACGTCGCCTTCGGACGCGAACACGCCATAGCTGCGAAGCTGTTCGATTTCATGTTCGCCATGCTGGGTGCGCACGAAGCTGGGGCAGATCAAATTGCAGCGAATACCCTGATCGCGATATTCGACCGCAATCGCCCGCGCCATTTGGTGCATCGCAGCTTTGGACGCACAATAAAGCGCTTCAAGATGCGTGGCCGCACGAACGCCGGTGGTCGAGGTGAAGATCAGCGTCCCCTTCCCCCGTTCAAGCATTTGCGGCAGCACCAGACGGGTCATCAGGAAAGCCGACTTGGCGTTGTTATCCATCAACTCGTCCCATTCGGCCAAGGTGCAGTCCAAAAACGGTTTCACCAGCATGATCCCTGCATGGTTGAAAAGCACGTCAATCTTGCCAAGGCTATCATTTGCCGTCGTATAGGCAAGTTCTGCGCCCGCCGCCGTTGAGACATCGGCACAAAGCCCGCCCAAGTCATAGCCTTTTACCGCGAATCTTTTTTTCAAAGCCTCGACCGCAGCGGCGTCTCGGTCGGCAATAAAGACCCGCGCGCCTTCTTCCGCAAACAGCCATGCGGTGGCGGCGCCAACACCTTTGGCTCCGCCGGTGATCAAAACAGTTCGGGATTCAAGTCGTTTCATGGGATAAAATATAGACCAATAAAGCGCCTGCGTCGATAAGAGATCACAACGGCTTTCGGGAAAAGGTGGGGCTTGATCGGTTGAAACTGGGGCAATTTGCGTAAGGCGCCATGTTGTCCAAAGATTTGGGGACGCAGAACGACCTTTGCCGATAGTGCCCATTCGTCATTATTCCTGCGCGGCGGGGCATATTCGATCAACAGCGCGCAGGACACTTTGTTGCAGACGCGAGGGCGGGCGGTTTTTGCGGTGGATCAGGCACATCGGCAGGGCGTAGCCGAAGACTTCCGGCAACAGTTCGGTCAGCTTGGCCGCCGTCGCAAGATGAACCGGTAGGAAGCCTATGTAGCAACCCGCCTTGACCAGTGACAGCACGGCTTCTGTTGCCTCCACGCGGGTGCCTTCGGGAAACCCGGCTTTGCGGCGCTGCAGGTCGGGTGGCTCTGGCAAGCTGCGATGAATCAAGGGGAATTTCTGAATCAAGGCCTTGGTTGGCGCGGGCAGGTTTGCCGCCGGATGATCCGTGGCCGCGAAAAGTCCGACGTTTTCACGATATAGCCGATGATAGCCCAACCCGTCATGCAGCCAATATTCGGGGAACATCGCGAAATGCAACTTGTCGTCCAACACCTTGCGCTCCAACTCTTTTGGCGCGCCGATCACGACATCCAGCACGACATTGGGTGAGTTGCGTTGCACGTGGGCT
>JAHEGQ010000218.1 GCA_024645025.1 Sphingomonadaceae bacterium | reverse complement strand
CCGCATCGCCGCCGCGAAGCGCCTCTGGGGTGTGGCGGGGCAGACCAAAATCTTCGGGCGCAAAGCGTCGCGCGGCTTCGCCCACGGTCAGGCAGGTGCTCGGCCCGCATACCGACAATTCGTCCAGCGGTTCATCCCCGGCAACCAGCATGACTTTGTCATAGCCAAGCTCTGCAATGGCATCGGCGTAGACGGGCAGAAAATCGGGGCGGGCAAGGCCAATCAACTGGCGCGTGACGCCGGCCGGGTTGGCAAGCGGGCCGGTCAGGTTAAAGATGGTGCGGCGGCCAATTGCCTTGCGGATCGGCGCCAGTGGGGCAAGGGCCGGGTGATGCTTTTGCGCAAAGAGAAAGCAGATGCCCAAATCGGCCAAGTTGGCTTGCGCCTTTTCCGACGCGCGATCCAAGTTCAACCCCAGTGCTTCCAACGTGTCTGCGGCCCCTGCCTTTGAAGAAGCGGCGCGATTTCCATGCTTTGCAACAGGGACGTCGCAGGCAGCGACGACAAGCGCCACAGCGGTTGAAATGTTGAGCGAGTGCGCCCCATCGCCGCCCGTTCCGCACACATCAATCGCGCCTTTGGGCGCTGTTATTGGGATCATCCGGGCACGCATCGCGCGGACGGCGGCCGCAATTTCGGTGCTGGTTTCCCCGCGATCTGATAGGTCGGTCAGGAAGCGGGCAATGTCATCGTCGGCGCACCGGCCGTCAAGGATCAGATCAAAAGCCTCCTGTGCCGCGTCTGCGGCCAAAGGTGACCCCGCATCCGGCAATTGCGTCACGTGCGGTCCTTTACCGAAAGCCCAGCGATCTTCATGAAATTGGCCAGCATGGCATGGCCATGTTCGGTGGCGATGCTTTCGGGGTGAAACTGAACGCTGTGGATCGGCAGGTCGCGGTGGCGGAAGCCCATGACATGGCCATCATCGCTGGTTGCATTTACCAACAGACAATCGGGAATATTTTCAACGACCAGCGAATGATAGCGCGTGGCCGTAAAGGGGGAAGGGAGATCCCGAAACAGGCCACTGCCATCATGGGTGACGGGAGATGTCTTGCCGTGCATCAACCCGCCGCGCACAACCGTGCCGCCAAAATATTGGCCAATCGACTGGTGACCCAAACAAACACCCAACAAGGGCTTTCCGGCCGCGGCGCAGGCACCGACCAGATCCAGCGAGATGCCCGCTTCATTGGGGGTGCAGGGGCCGGGGGATAGCAAAAAGGCGTCCGCCCCGGACGACAGGGCTTGCCCGGCGGACATGGCGTCGTTGCGCACCACCTCTACCTCGGCGCCCAGTTCCATCAGATAATGGACAAGGTTCCAGGTGAAGCTGTCATAATTGTCTATGACGAGGATATTGTTGCCAGCCATGCGCCGCCTCTAGGTCCCCCTGCCTATTTTGCCAAGAAATTTGCCAGATCCGACGCCCAGAATTTTGCCCATGTATGGGTGCCATGGCCTTTTGTCTCGGGACTGGCGGGGATCAGGATGAAGCGCGCCTTGGGCATGCGCTTGGCGGCCTTTTCGGCCAGGCCCAGTTCGGGCGGGTTGATAAAATCATCGGCCGAATTGATCCACAAAACGGGAACGGTGATCTTTTCCAGCGCGGGCGAGGGATCATAATTGCGCGAACTATCCAGTTGGTAGATCGTGTCATTCGCATCCGATGTGCCCGCGCGTCCGGCCATCACAGCAGCAAGGGCCTCATCCGCTGCATCGCGGGTGGGAAACATCGTCTGTAGCGCCAGCGGGTTGGCGCCCGCAATCACGCCCAGAACATCTGATGTTCGCAAGCCCTGATCTGGCTGGGTGGTGTAATTGCCCCCCTGCCATGCGGGATCCGCCTTGATCGCGTCGATCGACATTTTGCGCCACCAGCGGTTGCGCCCGGCAATCGGCATGGCGTTGCAGGCAAAAGGGGCTAGACGGGCGGCCGCGCCGGGATAGGTCGTTCCCCAGACAAAGGCGTGCATACAGCCCATCGAGGTCCCAAGGATCAACTGGAGTTGCTTGATGCCCAGCGTTTCGGTCACCAACCGATATTGCGCGCGCACCATGTCGTCATAATCATATTTGGGGAACGCCATTTTTAGGCCATCCGATGGCTTGGACGATGCGCCATGCCCGATATTGTCAGGCAGGATGATGAAATATCGGCTCATGTCGAGGGGCTGTC
>JAHEGQ010000212.1 GCA_024645025.1 Sphingomonadaceae bacterium | reverse complement strand
ACACGGCGCGTCTGGATGCTGAGCTTTTGGCGGCGCATTGCCTTGGCGTGTCGCGGGATGTCCTGCTGCTCCAAAATCTCGATAGATCGACGCCATCCGCGTTTTGGGAACTTGTCGCCCGGCGGTTGGATCAAGAACCCCTTGCCTATGTTATCGGTGAAGCGGATTTCTGGTCGCTGACGCTGACTGTCGGGCCCGGCGTCCTAATTCCGCGTGGGGATAGCGAAACGCTGATCGAGGCAGCGCTTGAGGCGTGCGCCGACCGGCCGCCGGCCACTATTCTGGATTTGGGAACGGGGTCGGGCGCATTGCTCTTGGCGGCGCTCTCCGAATGGCCCGATGCCTGCGGCTTGGGCGTAGACCAGTCGCCAGAGGCTTTGGCCATTGCGCGTCAAAACGCCCAAAGAACCGGCCTTAGCGACCGCGCAGAGTTTTGCTCAGGCGATTGGGGGGCGGGGTTGATCGGCCCGTATGACCTTATCTTGTGCAACCCGCCCTATATTGCCGACGATTTCCCGCTTGCACGCAATGTCGCTGCTTTTGAACCGGCATCCGCGCTTTATGCGGGTCAAGAGGGGCTGGCTGACTATCAGCGGCTGGCGCCACAACTCCCCCAACTTCTCGGGACGGCGGGCATTGCCTGCGTTGAAATCGGGTTCGATCAGGCAGCGGCGGTTGCGGCGCTGTTTGCCGCCCAAGGCATGGTGTCGGACCTTCGGCGGGATCTGGCCGGGCAGGATCGGTGCCTTGTGGTGCGCCACCCGAGATAATTTCGCTTGGTTTTGATGTGATCTATGCTAGGGCGGACAGGAAAGGCGATGCGCCGTTTGCGGGGAAGCTTGAAACCGCGCCGCCCTTCTCATCCGGCACCGGGCTGTTGATGTTCAGCTGGGCTGACGAGGCGCTTGAAAGGCGCCTTGCGATGAAGTGCTTTCCGCACAGTCGGAAAAATTGGACCACCCCTTTGTTGAGGACTGGATCACTTGCTTAACAATCGTCAGTCGAACCGCCGTCGCGGCCGTGGTCGTGGCTCTCCGAATAACGGTGGTCGTCAGGATAATGGCAGCCGCATTGACAATCGCGCGCGGGGCAATGCGCCGCAGCTTCTGGAAAAATACAAGAACCTTGCCCGCGAAGCGCAGCTTCAGGGGGATCGTGTTCTGACGGAATATTATCTGCAGTTTGCGGATCATTATTTCCGGATCGTGGCTGAGAACCGGGCGCGCTTTGAAGAAAATCGTCAACCCCGGCGCGATGAATGGCAGTCTGATGACGCTTTTGATGGCGACACGTCTGAAGAGATGTCGGCAGACGCAGGGGCGGAGCGGACCAGCACCGACCGCGAGGAAGAGGCCCCGGCGCGGCGTGAATATCGTCCCCAGCGGGAGCGTCGCCCGCGGGATCCGGTTGCGGATCAGGGCGCCGGTATCGATGTTGCTATTTTGCCCCCAGCGCTGGGCGTTTCAGCTGACCCGGCGCCGGATCTGGAGGGTGATCCCGCGCCCGTGCGGCGTCGTGGACGTCCCCGGCGCGCCACCCAAGATGACGCGGGAGCAGAGGCAGCTGAATAAGGGCCGCCAAGATTTTGCGGATGATAAAGAAGCTGCCCCTCGCAAGACGGGCAGTTTTTTTATGCCCCAATCAGCCCATCCACGCAGCATTTTGAATGAATGTGACGAAAGAATTTCAATCAAGTGACAAACGGACTTCATCTGCATGACAGTTTGATGTCATAAATATGTCATTCTCATTTGCTAACCGCCCTTCATTCTCTAGGGGCCAGACCATGACCAACAAGATTTTGATCAAGCTTGCATCATCCTCCATCTTGGCTGCGGCGATTGTGCAACCTGCATTTGCGCAAGAGGCAGCCGCACCTGCCGCCTCTGCCGAACAAGTCGCAGCGCTGCAAAAGCAAGTTGAGGCGCTTCAAGCGCAACTGGATGCTCTGAAAAAGCAGATGCCCAAGGCAACGCCCAGCTGGAAAGGGGCGGCCCAGTTTTCCGACAGCGATGGCTGGTCCTTCAAGGCGCGCGGGCGACTTCATTACGATACGGGCTATATTGCAGCCCCCGGGAACTATGCAGCCAACCGCAACCTCGGGTTTAACAGCCGCGTTCGTCGGGTTCGTTTGGGGGCTGAGGGCAGCATTCCGGGCGGCTTTGGCTATAAGGTGGAAGGCGATTTC
>JAHEGQ010000208.1 GCA_024645025.1 Sphingomonadaceae bacterium | reverse complement strand
CGCGCCCGAAAAATCATTGAGCGCCTGTATCAACGCCTCACGCGCGTCCACATCAAGGTGGTTGGTCGGCTCGTCGAGAATCAGCATATGCGGGGCATCGCGGGTGATGATGGCTAGGGCCAAACGCGCCCGCTCGCCGCCAGACAGTTTTTCAACCTTGGAGGTTGCCAGCGGGCCTGAAAACCCAAAGCGGCCCAATTGGGCCCGCACCGCGCCCGGCGTCTGGCCTTCCATGGCCCGTGTCATCAGTTCAACAGGCGTGGCATCGCCCGATAACTCCTCCACCTGATATTGTGTGAAATAGCCGACCTTCAGCTTGCCCGGGGCCTGCATTTCCCCTTCTGCTGCTTGCAATTGCCCGGCGAGCAGCCGCGCGAGCGTGGTCTTGCCGTTGCCGTTGCGCCCCAACAGGGCCAGACGATCATCCGGGTTAATCCGCAGCGACACCCGCCGCAGCACGGGCGGTGCATCGCCATAGGCTACCGCCGCACCATCGAGCGCGATCATCGGAGAGCGCAGCTCTTCAGGCGAGGGGAAGTCAAAGCTGAGCGATGGGTCTTCCATGAGCGCGGCGATGGGCTGCATCTTCGCCAGCATCTTGGCGCGCGACTGGGCCTGTTTGGCGGTGGAGGCCCGGGCGCTGTTGCGGGCCACATAGTCTTGCAGCTTGGCGCGTTGGGCATCCTGCGCCGCCCGCGCCGATGCCAATTGGGCCGCGCGTTCCGCCCGCTGCTTTTCAAACGCGTCATATCCCCCGGTATAAAGGGTCAGCTTGCCGCCTTGCAGGTGCAGGATGTGGTCGACGACATTGTTCAGGAAATCGCGTTCATGGCTGATGACCAACAGGGTGGCGGGGTACGCCTTCAGGAAGTTTTCCAGCCACAACGTCGCCTCAAGGTCGAGGTGGTTGGAGGGTTCGTCCAGCAGCAGCACGTCGGGCTGCGAGAACAAAAGCGCGCCCAAGGCAACCCGCATCTTCCAGCCACCCGAATAGGTATCCAGCGGGCGGCGTTGCATGTCCTCGTCAAAGCCCAGGCCATTCAAGATGCGCGCCGCGCGGGCCGGGGCGCTATAGGCGTCGATGGCAAGCAGCCGTTCGTGCACATCGCCCAGGCGGTCCATATCAGTGCAGGTTTCCGCTTCGATCAGCAGGGCAGCGCGCTCGACATCGGCGGCCAAGACAACCTCTTCAGGGGTCACCGATCCGCTGGGTGCTTCTTGCGCAATATAGCCGATGCGCGCGCGTGTTGGTTTGGACACGCTGCCCTCGTCCGGGTCCAACTGGCCGATCAGCGTTTTCATCAAGGTTGACTTGCCGGCCCCGTTGCGCCCGATCAGCCCAACGCGGGCCCCTTGCGGGACCGAAGCGCTGGCGCGATCAAGAATGGGGCGGCCGCCAAGCCGCACAGTGATGCCATCAATTGTAAGCATGGCTGGCCCCCTAGCAGCAAATGGGCCAACCCCCAAATAGGCATCCGAAAAAGGGCGGGAAGGTTTAAGGCGCGGCGTGGTTAGATGCGCGATTGGCCCGCCAATTGCCCGGCGTCATGCCGGTCTGCCGCCGGAAAAAGCGGATAAAGGCGGAAGGGTGGGCATAGCCCAGCCGGGTTGCCACGGCATCAATTGCAAGATTTGGATCGCGCAATAATTCGCGGGCCAGCGTCATGCGGCAATCATCCAGAAGGTTTTCGAAGCAGGTTCCTTCGTCCGCCAAATCGCGCTGAAGGGATCGGGGGTGAAGCGACATTGCTCTTGAGACATGGCGCAGCGCGGCACGGCCCATCGGCATCAAGGCATGGATCAGGCGGCGCACAATATCGGCGGTGCTTTGGCTTTGGCCCGGCAAGCTATCCAGCAACAACGACGCATAGTCCGCCAAAGCGATGTCGGCGCCGTCATTGCGACGGTCCAAATCGGCTTGTGCACAATCAAAGCCATCAAGCGGACTGTCAAAGTCAACCTGGCATCCAAAGAAGCGGGAGTGCAGCGTCGGCACTTTGGGTTTGGGGTGCGAGAAATAAACCCGGGTCGGGGCCCAGTTTTCCCCCAGCAAAAGCCGGAAAAGATGCACATAGGCGGCAAGGCCCAATTCTCGCGACTGGCGCGCAGGGGCGGACGAACCGATGGCGACACCCAGAACGGCGATGGCGGTGGGCCCGTCTTCGTCGATCGTCAGGCTCAGGGCATTGCT
>JAHEGQ010000324.1 GCA_024645025.1 Sphingomonadaceae bacterium | reverse complement strand
AATGTCTTTCATATTTACCTGAATTGGGGCGTTCGACCCTTCGTCGCCGTTGCCCACCAAAGACATCACCAACCGACCCGAAGCCTGCGCCTGCGCCAAGCGCCCCACCTGTTCCGGGGTTGCGGCCACGGTCATCGTGCGGTTTTGAATTTCGCCTTCCGCAGCGCCGCCCTTGCGGTCGCGATCCACCGCAATGATCTTCATCGAGGTTTCGATCAACCGGGTAATGTCGCCCGCAGCCCCCTGTTCCGATCCGGTCCAATACACATCAACCCGGTCGCCCGGTTGCAAGAAATCGGCGGCTTCCACCTTGATCGCAAAGGCGCGCATGCCCTTTTCAATCGCACCGTTCAGCCCCGCCTGTTCGCCCGGCTCGGTCACTTTCACCGCCAAAATCGGCTCAAAGGTTTCCATCTGGCGCAGCACATAGCGCGGCAATTCCGCCTTATCTTCGGGAAACAGCAGGGCAGGGTCAAAAAACGCGCCTTCCGGCAGGGCGTTCTTCGGCCAATAGATCATCTGCACATCGTCTTTGGTCAGCGGATCGCCATAGTTCTTCGGCTTGTTGACCACAAACACTTCGATCAGGCCGCCGGTCTTTGCCTTGATCTGCAACTCTTGCTGCAGCGCGGATTCGGTCTTGTTGATATAGCCCTTGGCCATAAAAACCGCCGCCCCGGCCAAGGCCAGGCCCACCGCCAGCACCAATGCAAACATCATGCGCATGTTAAACCCTTTCCTTGGTGTCCCCGCCGATCTGTGCGGCGCGGGCAAATTTCTTATTCGACGCCATAGCCGACGCTGATGGATTTAAGATAATCAGCGATGCCTTGGGTCGAGCTGTTGGCGCTGAACGCCACGGGCGACAGCACCACCATGCCCAGCCCGATGACCGCAGCCGAAAGCACCACCCAGTCAACGGTGACCGCCCCATCCTCGTCAGTTAGAAAATTGACCAATCTATGGAGCATTATGCCTCCTGTTGCGGCCACTTCGGCGCGCGTAAATACATTTCACCAGCTTCGGGTATGCCCACGCATTGTGGCCAGAATCGGGATGAGGACGTGGCGGCAATAAGGTGAATGCATCAACCGCATCTGGAACGGCAAAGGCCGCATCCCGTCCCGGATGCGGCCCTTACCACTGTTACGTGATCGAAAAATTCGATATTACGGCTGGGCTGCGGTCTGGTTTTCGTAACCAGCAGCGCGACCTTCAAGATTGGTCACAATGTCTTGGCCCAGACCTTCGATGCCGCCGCCGACGGTTTTCATCACAACCATGCCCAAGCCAACGATGGCTGCGGTCAGCACGACCCAGTCAACGGTCACAGCGCCCGATTCATCGGCGCGGAAGGATTTGAACAGCTTGCGGAGTTTCAAAGTCATCATTTTAAAGTCCCTTTCCCAGGTTTGCTCTATACACCACCGAGGGATCGTCACGGCCTGGCCTCTGTTCCAGATCGTTCACCGCGTCGGCTTAAGGGCATAAAGCCTGCCGATCATGGCTCGATTGCGGCAGGGTTTAGGTCTTTTCGGGGTCTGTTTGAAAAGTTTGCCCGCCAGCTAAACGCCATTGTCGATCTGTTGCGGCGCGGTGGCGATCAGGCCCGATGCGCGCCGGCTGATCTTGCGCCGCAGTGCCTGCCTCTGATCTGTTGTAATCGGGTATCTGATCGAAATTTCATATCAAAAACGGCAAAGGCCGCATCCCGTCCCGGATGCGGCCCTTACCACTGTTACGTGATCGAAAAATTCGATATTACGGCTGTGCTGCGGTCTGGTTTTCGTAACCAGCAGCGCGACCTTCAAGGTTGGTCACAATGTCTTGGCCCAGACCTTCGATGCCGCCGCCGACGGTTTTCATCACAACCATGCCAAGGCCAACGATAGCTGCGGTCAGCACGACCCAGTCAACGGTCACAGCGCCCGATTCATCGGCGCGGAAGGATTTGAACAGCTTGCGGAGTTTCAAAGTCATCATGGTGTAGTCCCTTTCCCAGGTTTGCTCTATTGCCAACCGCCCCGGCTTTTCTGTCTGCGACCTCTGTTTCGCATCCTGCCGTTCGGTATGACCCTATATGGCCCCCAGATCGTGGCGGTAGTTGGGTCAGGACGCGGCGTTTTTGGCGCGGTAAGGTTTTTGCCGGAAAATCGCGTAACACACAGAAGTGTAAGGATAAATTTATTAAGAA
>JAHEGQ010000323.1 GCA_024645025.1 Sphingomonadaceae bacterium | reverse complement strand
TCCGCCTTCAGCTTGAGGTGGATCACGGCCATATTCAACCGGCCGACCCGATCAAAAAGGCTTTCAACCGATAAGTCGCTGGATGCGTATTCGGCCAGTTTCTCATCCTTGCTGTTTGAAATGGGCATTTTTTGGGGCGGCGGCAAACGGACAAACCTGTGTCCGGCTGCCTCCAGCCGGAGGATCAGATCATAATCCTGAGCCTGAACACCCAATAAGCCCTCGTCATATCCGCCAATCGCGTGGAAGGCGGAGGCCGGCATGCCGATCCGCCCCGGCGTGCCATCATCCAGCTTTCCAGTCCCCTGGCGCACGCACAATCCCTTCTCCGCGACGCTGCGGATCAGGCGTCGGTCGTCTTGCAGCACAAAGTTATCGGCATCCAGATTGAACAAATAGGCGCCCTTTGCCAAACGGTGCGCCAAATTCTTGGCCTTTGACGCGTGCCAGGGCGCCTCTTCCAGAACTTCGAAAAAAGTCAGACGGCCGGCCGCGATATCTGCGTCAAATTGGCCCCAGACCCAATCGCGCAGATTGTCAGACGAGTTATAGTCAACAAGGACAATCTCCTCGTCGGCTTCTAGTGCCCGTAAATTGATGCTGAGCGTTTCCTTCAGCTGCCAAAGCCTGCCCTTGCATGTGCAGCAATAGCTTATGTATTTTTTGTTCATGCCTTGGGCTCATCACTGTTGGGACCATCGCCTTCCCAAGTCCTCTAGCCTGATTTTGAGATCGCGCCAGCAGGGTTCGCGCGTAGACGATAATCGGGCCATCGCCAGATATGGGGCGCTGGGCTTTAGATGCCGTCACCGACTGCGGTCCTTTGCTCAACTTCGGCATCGGTCATGCCCCGCATCCGGTTGATCGAAGTCAAAGGCTTTGGCTGCATTTTACATTAAGGCGAACATTCTGAGCAGAAGGATGTGCGCCGGTGACATTTATTGCAGACATACGGGCCGTGCTTGAAGCCCAACTCGCAGAGCTCAAATCCCGACAAACGCATTTGAGCGCTGACTTGGACCTACCGCTTGACCCTGACGCCGGCGAGCGTGCTGTTGAGGTGGAAGATGATGCGTCGCTGGAAGCCCAAGCGCGCCTTGTGGCGCAAGAAATAAACTCAGTTGAGCGGGCCCTGCTGAGGATCGACCGCGGCACCTATGGCGCATGCGTCAAATGTGGCGAAGCCATTTCTGACAAGCGGCTTAGGGCCCGCCCGGAAGCCGCCTTGTGCTTGGCGTGTGCTGATAAAAACGAGTGATGGGCGACAAGGGTCATGCGCGCGATCTGGACGGATAATCCCTGGACAAAAGGGCTGACGCGCGGTTGAGCGGCGCTGAGGTTAAGAACAAGGCCAAACTTCACATCGGGCCGATTTCTTGGCCATTGAGGATCATTTTTGGTTTCTATCCAATTTGCGCTAGCGTCGGATGATGGTTCCCCAAACGCGCAAATCCCCAATTGGCCTTAGCGAAGACGAAGCGCGCCGGCGTTTGGTGTCAGAGGGGCCGAACGCGCTGCCGCAAGGCAAACGCCGGCGCCTCAGGCACATCTTGGTCGACGTGATGCGCGAGCCGATGTTGGCGCTGCTGGCTGTCGGCGGGCTCGTCTATTTCGCGCTAGGGGATATCCATGAGGCGCTTGTCCTTCTTGCCTTTGCCTGCATCTCCATCACCATCACAGTGGTTCAGGAAGCGCGCACCGAAAGGGCGCTTGAGGCCCTGCGCGACCTGACCAGTCCGCGCGCGCTGGTGATCCGGGGCGGGCGCCCAATCCGCATTGCTGGATGCGACGTCGTGCGGGGTGATCTTGTCCGCATCTCCGAAGGGGATCGGGTCGCTGCGGATGGCGTGGTTTTGGAAAATGAGGGCCTGAGCCTGGACGAGTCCATCCTGACGGGGGAGTCCGTACCCGTCGATAAGGGGATCGTGACCGACCTTGGTCAGGTGGTGCTAAAGCGCCCCGGCGGTGACGGGCTGCCATTTGTCTTTGGCGGGTCGCTGGTTGTCCGCGGTGCGGGGCTGTTTCAGGTGCTCGCTACGGGCGCGCGCAGTGAAATTGGCCGGATTGGGCGCCAGCTCTCGACCATCGAAACCGATGCGCCGCGGCTGCAGCGGGAAACGCGCAGGTTGGTCGTGTGGATGGCCTTGCTGGGCGGGGCGGCAAGCCTTTTGTGCGTGGTCCTATATGGGCTGTTGCGG
>JAHEGQ010000322.1 GCA_024645025.1 Sphingomonadaceae bacterium | reverse complement strand
ATTGGCGAAGCGATCGCGGAAAATGGCCGCGTGATTGTCACGGGCTGCATGGGCAATGAAGCCGATGCTATCCGAGCGCGCTTCCCAGAGGTTCTCGCCATTTCTGGCCCGCATCAATATGAGGCCGTTGTCGAGGCTGTTCACTCGGCCGCCCCCCCGATTGCCCACGCTTTTGTTGATTTGGTGCCAGAAGCCGGGTTGAAGCTGACGCCGCGGCATTATAGCTATTTAAAGATTTCGGAAGGCTGCAACCACCGCTGCAGCTTCTGCATCATCCCCTCTATTCGCGGTGACCTTGTGTCGCGACGTCCGGATGCCATCCTGCGCGAAGCCGAAAAGCTGGTCGAAGCGGGCACGCGCGAATTATTGGTGATCAGCCAAGACACTTCCGCTTATGGCGTGGATCTGCGTCATGAAGCCAAGCCTTGGAAAGGCGGCGAGGTTCGGGCGCATATGACCGATCTGGCCCGCGCCTTGGGCCAATTGGGTGCATGGGTGCGGCTGCATTATGTCTACCCCTATCCCCATGTCGATCAGGTCATCCCGCTGATGGCCGAAGGGCTGGTTATCCCCTATCTCGACATTCCCTTTCAACACGCGTCCCCTTCTGTCCTGAAGGCGATGAAGCGGCCGGCCAACGAAGCCAAGGTACTGGACCGCATTCGGGACTGGCGCCGTATTGTGCCCGATATTGCCATTCGGTCCAGCTTCGTCGTCGGCTTTCCGGGCGAAACCGAAGACGATTTTGCCTATCTTTTGGATTGGCTGGAAGAAGCGCAGTTGGATCGCGTCGGTGCTTTTCGCTTTGAGCCTGTCGAAGGTGCCGCCGCCAATGACTTGCCCGGCGCTGTGCCCGAAGCAGTCAAAGAAGAGCGGTACGCCCGGATTATGGAAAAAACAGCCGCGATTTCGGCCCGCAAATTGGAAGCCAAGATCGGCCAGACCCTGGATGTCATTATCGATCTGGTCGACGAAGATGGCGGCGCCAATGCGCGATCCAAAGCGGACGCGCCGGAAATCGATGGCCATGTATTTCTGCGTGATGCCGGGCATTTGAAGCAGGGCGATATCATCTCGGTGCTGATCGAAGATGCCGACGCGCACGACCTTTACGGTGTTCCCAGCGCCCAATAGGAGTTTTGCATGAGCCGCTTTGCCCATCTGTTTCAACCCGATCATGGGCAAGAGGCACGCGCGATCCTCCCCGTCCATAAGGCCGAATTGGAAAGCTGGCTGAAATCCTTGCCAGAGCGGGAACGCACCGCGGTTCTGGCTGCCGATTTTGGCGGCAAGCCGGGCGAACTCGTTATCCTACCGGGGGACAAACCGTCAGATTGGGCCGCCGCGCTGGGCGTTCCAGAAACATTGGGTGTTTGGGATTTGGCGAAGGCTGCGCAAAGCCTGCCCGAAGGTGTGTATCGCTTGGTTGGCGCGGCACCCGGTTTGGCGGGCTTGGGCTGGATGCTCGCCCATTATCGCTTTGATCGGTATTCGGCATCCGTCCCGCCAAAAGGCGACCGCATTCTCCTGACCAGCGAACCGGGCAATTTGGCAGAATTGGCGCGACTTGCAGAGGCAAGCGCTGTTGTGCGTGATCTGGTCAACACGCCAGCCGCTGATCTGGGCCCCGCCGATCTGCAAGCTGCGGTTGAAACGCTGGCAGCCGAATTTGACGCAAAGATCAGCGTAACACGCGGCGACGAATTAGCCCAAGCCTATCCCATGATCCACGCGGTTGGCCAAGCCGCCGATCGGGAGCGCGCGCCGCGTCTCTTGGAATTGGAATGGGGCAACCCTGCAAACCCCCGCATCGCCCTGATCGGCAAAGGGGTCACCTTTGATACCGGTGGGCTCAACATCAAAACCGGCGGCTTTATGCGGCTTATGAAAAAGGACATGGGCGGTGCTGCCCACGCCCTTGCCCTTGCCCGTCTGGTGATGGAAGCCCGCCTGCCCGTGCGCCTGCACCTTTTGATCCCGGCGGTTGAAAATGCTATTGCAGGCAATGCGTTGCGGCCCGGCGATATCTTGAAAAGCCGTAAAGGCCTGTCCGTGGAAATTGACAATACCGATGCGGAAGGCCGCCTGATCTTGGGTGATGCCCTTACCCGGGCAAGCGAAGAAAATCCGCGCCTGATCCTTGATTTTGCAACGTTAACGGGCGCAGCGCGCGTGGCCTTGGGGCCGGATCTGCCGGCGCTTTTCAG
>JAHEGQ010000321.1 GCA_024645025.1 Sphingomonadaceae bacterium | reverse complement strand
TCAGCGTCGATTGGGGATTGGCGTTGACGAAAACCTCTTCCATCGCCGCGCCGTCGGGCCGATGCTGGAGGAGGATGTCCGTCAGTGCGCGGTCCAGTTCTACCAGCCGCGCGGGCAGTGGGGCCTTGGCGTTGGTGGAGATCTGGCCGTTCGCGATATGCGAGAGACGGTTTCCCTCGGCAGCGATCAGCCCCCAGCCAGTGGTGCCAAGGCCGGGGTCGATGCCAAGCAGGATCATGTCGGGTTGTGGGCCTTAGCCCAGCTTTTCCATAATGGCGTCGGGCACATCATAATTGCCCCACACGGTCTGGACGTCGTCATCCTCTTCCAGCGTGTCGATCATGCGCAGCAGCTTACCGGCATCTTCCTCGCCCACTTCAACAGTGGTCGTGGGCCGCCAAGCGAGCTTGACGCCTTCCGGTTCACCCAGTGTCGCTTCCAGAGCCTTAGCTACTTCGTGCAGCGCATCCACGCTGGTCCAGATGGAATGGCCTTCGTCCGACGATTCAACGTCATCTGCGCCCGCTTCCAAGGCAGCCTCAAACACCTTGTCGGCATCGCCTGCGCTGCCCGGATATTCGATCAGGCCCAGCCGATCGAAGCCATGGCTCACCGACCCGCCCGTGCCAAGGTTGCCGCCATTTTTGGAAAAAGCGGTACGGACATTGGTTGCGGTGCGGTTGCGGTTGTCGGTCAGCGCCTCAACGATGATGGCAACGCCGCCCGGACCAAAACCTTCATAGCGGATCTCTTCATAGGTCTCCAAGTCGGAGCCCGACGCCTTGTCGATGGCGCGTTGAATATTATCCTTGGGCATGGACTGCGCGCGTGCGGCCAGCACGGCGGCGCGCAGACGGGCATTGGCGTCCGGGTCTGGCAGGCCCATTTTCGCCGCGACGGTGATTTCGCGCGACAGCTTGGAAAAGAGCGCCGAGCGCTTCTTATCCTGCGCACCTTTACGGTGCATGATGTTCTTGAATTTGGAATGACCTGCCATCTGCCTATCCTATCCCTGCTTGGCCAATATTCCCAGGGCCTCAAGCGAGGCCAAGGGCTGCCTTATAGGTATCGAGGATCGCTTCCATTTCCTGACGGTCATGGGCTTCCATTTTCCGCAGCCGGACGATCTGGCGCATAATTTTTGCGTCATAGCCGCGCGACTTGGCTTCCGAATAGACGTCGCGAATATCGTCGGCGATACCCTTTTTCTCTTCTTCAAGGCGCTCGATGCGCTCGATCAGCAGGCGAAGTTCGTCTGCTGCCACCACTTCACTCATGTTGTGCTCCAATTTTCCCGAGGCCCGCCTGCCCGATACGGGCAAGCGGAGAGTCGGGCGCTGTTAGTCGGTCAGGCCTTCGCCTTCAAGCTTTCGGCAACCTTCACGCCGTGACGTTCCAGCGCCTCGACGATCTTGCCCGCGCCTTCCAGGTCGCCCCAGAACATCGGGCCGCCGCGATAGACCGGCCAGCCATAGCCATAAATCCAGACCACATCGATGTCGGACGCGCGTTGGGCCTTGCCCTCTTCAAGGATTTTATAGCCCTCGTTGACCATCGGGTAGAGCGTGCGCTCGATGATTTCCTGATCCGAAATCTCGCGCTTGGCGAGATTAGAGGTGGCGCGGAACTCTTCGATAATCGCCAAGGCTTCGGGGCTGGGCGTGGCGTTGCGCTTTTCGTCATAATCGTAAAAGCCCTTGCCGTTCTTCTGGCCGAACCGCCCTGCCGCACAAAAGGCATCGCGGATGGTTTCCACCCGCGTTGGGTCACGATGCCAGCCAATGTCCAGCCCGGCCAGATCGGCCATCTGGAACGGCCCCATCGGCATCCCGAAATCGGTATGGACCTTGTCGATCTGCGCAGGTGTTGCGCCTTCCAACAGCAACTGGTTTGCCGGGTTCTGGCGCTGCGACAGCATCCGGTTGCCGATAAAGCCATGGCAGACACCGGCCACGACAGCGACCTTCTTGATCTTCTTGCCCAGCGCCATAACGGTGGCGAGCACATCCGGCGCGGTCGCATCGCCCCGAACAACTTCCAGCAGTTTCATGACATTGGCGGGCGAGAAGAAGTGCATCCCCAGCACATCGGCCGGGCGACTGGTCGAGGCCGCGATTTCGTTCACATCCAGATAGGAGGTGTTGGACGCAAGGATGGCGCCGGGCTTGGCGATGGCATCGAGCTTGCCGAACACCTCTTTCTTGACG
>JAHEGQ010000320.1 GCA_024645025.1 Sphingomonadaceae bacterium | reverse complement strand
AACGTGACCCAGCGTGATCGGATCAAAGGTGCCGGGATATAGGCCGATGCGCATAGGTTTCTCCTGCCCGAAATCAGCGACACGCAACAATATTGCGTGCCGCGATGCAAGCGGATTAATGCCGCAGCACGCTGCTTAAAGAACAGGCGGCTAGAAGCCTTTGATCATGCCTTCCAACGCGTCTTTCTCCATCGCCAGTTCCGACAGCCGGGCCTTGACCACGTCCCCGATGGAAATCAGGCCAATCAATTCGCCCGCCTCGACCACCGGAATGTGGCGAAAGCGGCCGTCTGTCATTTTTTGCAGCACGCCATTGGCATCATCGGCGCGGCTGCAGGTGACGACTTTGGCGGTCATGATCGCATCAACCGGCTCTGCCAGACAGGTTGATCCGCGCCGCCCGACTTCGCGCACAATGTCCCGCTCTGACACGATACCGCTTAGCATCTTGCCATCGGGCGAGATGACGACCGCACCGATGCGGCGGGCCGAAAGCACCTCGGCCACGCGGGCAACCGCAGTGCCGGGGGGCAAGGTGACGACCCCGTCATCGGATTTCGATTTCAGAATTTGGCTGACAAGCATGGGTTCCTCCCTGTTTGTCCTTATCAGCGTCGCGCCCGCGCAAGATTCTGTCAAGGGAATGCTTCAAGCCTTTGCATTTCTTTCCTGACTTCGCGCGTAAGTTGATCTGCAAAGCGGTTCAGGCGGGCAACCCGGCCATCATCGGCGTGGCGAATTAACCAGAAGGCGCGGGTCAAGTGAATTTGGTCGGGCAGAATGCGCTGCAACTCTGGTGCGGCAGACAACGCAAAATCATGCACAACGCCAACCCCTGCCCCGTGACGCAGGAAGTTCAGTTGAACCGAGACAGAGTTCGACGCCAAGGGCGGCGCAGAGGCACCGATTTCGGTCAGATAATCCAGTTCCTTGTCAAAGATCATATCGGGAATATAGCCGACAAAGCGGTGGCCCTGCAGGTCTTCCACGCAGGTGATCGCGGCGTGGCGGGCAAGATAGTCGCGGCTGGCGGCAAGGTGCAGCTGATAATCGGTCAGCTTTTGCACCGTAAGACGGCCCGCTTCGGGGCGCGAAACCGCAATCGCCATGTCGGCTTCGCGCTTTGACAGGTTAAAGACGCGCGGCAAGGCCACAATCTGCACCTCTAACCCCGGATTGGCGTCACAGATTCGCGCCAGCACTTGCGGCAGCAGATAGTTGGCGCAGCCATCCGGCGCGCCGATGCGGATCTGTCCGGTAAGCCCTTCAGGCCCCGACAGCGCCTCGGACGCGCCCTCAACGGCGGTTTCGGCGCGTTCGGCATGGGTCAAAAGCCGCGTGCCTTCCTCGGTCAGCGCATAGCCCTGCGGGGTTTTGGTAAACAACCGCGACCCGACCGCATCTTCCAGCCGCGCAATGCGGCGGCCAACAGTGGCCGGGTCGATCTTTAGCCGCCGCCCTGCCCCAGACAGGCTTTCGCTGCGTGCCACTGCCAGAAATACCCGCAGGTCATCCCAATCCATATGTTCGCTGGCCATCGCCCCACCTTTGCAAATATGCAAAACCGCTTTTGAAACCTTGCCCCTGTTCACCGCAATTTCGCAAGACTATTCTGACGCCAATCACCTTAGGAGGATTGCGATGAAAGAGATCGGTCACTGGATCAACGGCAAACTGGTTGCGGGCACCTCGGGCCGCTTTGCCGACGTGTTCAACCCCGCCACCGGCGAAGTGCAGGCCCGCGTGGCGTTGGCGTCGAAGGCAGAGCTGGACGCAGCAACCGCTGACGCAGCCAAAGCCCAAGTCAAATGGGGTGCCACCAACCCGCAGCGGCGCGCGCGCGTGATGATGGAAATGGTGCGCCTGCTGAACCGCGATATGGACAAGCTGGCCGAAGCGCTGTCATCCGAACATGGCAAGACCATCCCGGACGCCAAGGGCGACATCCAGCGCGGTCTGGAAGTCATCGAATTCTGCATCGGCGCGCCGCACCTGCTGAAGGGCGAGTTCACCGATTCTGCTGGCCCCGGCATTGACATGTATTCGATGCGCCAGCCGATCGGCGTGGCGGCGGGCATCACCCCGTTCAACTTCCCGGCGATGATCCCGATGTGGAAAATGGGCCCGGCGCTGGCCTGCGGCAACGCCTTCATCCTGAAGCCGTCGGAACGCGCGCCGAGCGTGCCGTTGATGCTGGCAGCCCTGATGAAAGAA
>JAHEGQ010000319.1:947-2214 GCA_024645025.1 Sphingomonadaceae bacterium | reverse complement strand
ACCCAAGCAATTAGGGTTTTGCGCAGATCGTCGCTGGGCGTTTCATTGGCGTTCAGCGTTACATAGGCATAAATGCCCTGGCCTTTGATGTCATGGGGGAAGCCCACAACGGCAGCTTCGGCGACGCTGGGATGCAGCACCAACGCGCTTTCCACCTCGGCCGTGCCCATCCGGTGACCAGACACATTGATGACGTCATCCACGCGCCCCGTGATCCAATAATAGCCATCTTCATCTCGGCGGCAGCCATCGCCGGTGAAATATTTGCCTGGATAGGTGGTGAAATAGGTTTCAAAAAAGCGCTGGTGATCGCCCCAGACGGTCCGCATCTGGCCCGGCCAGCTGCGGACGATGCACAAATTGCCTTCCGCCGCGCCGTGCAGCACCGCGCCTTCGGCATCAACCAGCTGCGGTTCAATGCCGGGCAGGGGCTTGGTCGCGCTGCCGGGCTTCAAATCGGTTGCGCCGGGCAGGGGAGAAATCAACGCCCCGCCGGTTTCGGTTTGCCACCAGGTGTCGACAATCGGGCAGCGGCCTTCGCCCACAATACTGTGATACCAGCGCCAGGCTTCCGGGTTGATTGGTTCTCCAACAGTTCCCAGCAAACGCAATGATTTACGGGATGTTTTTGAAACGAATTCATCCCCTTCGCGCATCAGCGCGCGCAAGGCTGTGGGGGCGGTGAACACGGTCTGCACCTGATGGCGGTCCACCACCTGCCAAATGCGGCTGGCATCTGGCCAATTGGGCACGCCTTCATACATCAGCGTGGTCGCGCCATTGGCGAGGGGGCCGTAGACAATATAGGTATGACCGGTCACCCAGCCGATATCGGCCGCGCACCAATAGATTTCGCCGGGGCGATAATCAAAAACCAGCTCGTGCGTATAGCTGGCCCAAAGCAAATAGCCGCCTGTTGTATGCAAAACGCCCTTGGGTTTCCCGGTCGATCCGGATGTGTACAGGATGAACAGCGGGTCTTCCGCGTCCATGACCTCTGGCACACAGACCGCTGATACTTTGGCAGCCTCTTCGTGATACCAGACATCGCGGCCCGGTTGCATCGCGACAGACGCACCGGTCGCCTTGATGGTGATGATTTTCTTCAGGCTGGGGCAGCTTTGGGCGGCAACGTCAACATTGGCCTTCAACGCCACGGCCTTGCCGCCGCGACGGCCCTCATCGGCTGTAATGACAATTGATGAATCGCAATCCTGAATGCGGCCGACCAAAGAATCTGGCGAAAATCCGCCAAAAACAACCGAAT
>JAHEGQ010000319.1:0-937 GCA_024645025.1 Sphingomonadaceae bacterium | reverse complement strand
CGAATGGATCGCGCCAATCCGGGCGCAGGCCAACAAGGCAAAAGCCGCCTCTGGGATCATCGGCATATAAACAGTGACGCGATCACCTTTCTGAACGCCCTGAGCCTTTAACACGTTGGCAAAGCGGCACACTTCGTCATGCAACTGCTGATAGGTGATCTGGCGGGCATCTTCGCCGGGGGCATCTGGTTCCCAGATAATCGCCACATCATTGGCACGGTGCGGCAAATGGCGATCAATGCAGTTGGTACTGACGTTCAGCTTGCCATCTGCAAACCAGCTAATGTGGAAAGTGGTGGCATCAAAGGACCAATCCCCCGCAATTTCGGGCCGCTTGACCCAATCCAACCTTTTTGCCTGTTCCAGCCAGAAGCTGCCCGGATCCGCTAAGGAGCGACCATAAAGCGCCTCATAGTCCGCCTTGGTTACCCGCGTGCGCGCTGCCCATTCATTCGGAACCGGAAACAGGTTTTGTTCTGCCATTGGGGTCATCCTTTTCTCTGCGATCTATTGGGAAAAGCAGGCAGAGTGGCAAGCCCAAAGCGACAGATTGTTTTGGTTGCATCTTGCAACTAGAGTGCCACAAAACACGAATGGATGGAGGCGGATATGGCAGGGAAGATCTTCGTTTCAGGCGGCAGCGGTTATATTGCGGGCTTTCTGATCCGGCAGCTGGTGGCCGAGGGATGGCAAGTCAATACAAGCATCCGCAATCTGGCCCGCGAGGCAGAGGTGCGAGGCTGGCTGAATGTTGACAACAGCAAGCTCCATTTCTTTCAGGCCGATCTAATGTCCGACGCGGGCTGGGCAGAGGCCATGGCCGGGTGCAGCCATGTCGCGCATGTTGCGTCGCCGTTGCCTTCCAACGCGCCCAAATCAGACGATGACCTCATCATCCCGGCACGCGAAGGGGCACTCAGGGCGCTGCGCTTTGCAA
>JAHEGQ010000133.1 GCA_024645025.1 Sphingomonadaceae bacterium | reverse complement strand
GTTTGGCGCGGTCGATATGCCGAGTTTAACTTGGTTTATGACCGGGGGACGCTGTTTGGCCTGAAAACGGGCGGCAACATCGACGCCATCCTGATGAGCCTGCCGCCTGAGGCGAATTGGGATTAACCCTGTGGCTCGGGCGGCCTTGGCCGCTGCCTTTGTCAATCCGCATTCATCCGGCGTGCGCTGCAGGGCTGTGCCGGCCTAAACTTGGCTTTTGATCGCAGAAATCTGACGATACAGCCCCGCGCTAAGCAGCGTAAAGACGAATGTTAAAATGGTTGGGCTGATGGCGCCGATGAAAGCCCGCGTCAGCGATAGAGCCCCGTCTGGCAGCATCAGCTGAAACACCACCCCCGCAACGGTCAAAGCAGCAGATGAGCCAATCCATGTCACAATCATGATAATGGCGATCAGTCCAAAGATCTGCCACCCCAAATGATTGGTCATGACAAAGCTACGTTTCAGCGCCTGAATTGGATTACGTATATTTTCCGCCATGATGATGGGTGCTGTCAGCACACCGCGCGCGATAAGATAAAGACCCGGCAGGACCAGTGCGATCAGCCCAATCGCGACCAGGATCTGAAGCAAGACATCGGCGAGGAAAAGCGCGGGCAGCATATGGGCCGCGCGGCGGATTGCTTCTCCCACCGTCGGCGCGTCATGGGCCAGCAGCAAGGCCAGCAGGCATCCGGTGCCCGTTAACGTTGCCAGTCGTACGAACAGAACGGGCAAGATATTGGCCTGATAATAGCCTAAAAATGCCTCGAAAGCCGCGGGGCTGAGGGAGGAAAGAACAGGCGGCGGCAGATAAATTGTCTGTGCCAGCAGGGGGAGGAGCAGGAAAACCCCGGCGATTACGGAAAGAATGTCGGCATGCGAACGCAACAGGCTGGCGATCGTTTGCCAACACGCATCATAGGACAATCTCATGGCAAGGCGGCCTCTTTGGTCAAGACCGTCATGCTAGGCGATTTGGCGGTTCCCGACAATGCGCTGCAGTCGCTTAAAAAGAACGGCTCTACAGATAGGCTAGCGTTAACAGGTGATTTGGAGGATTTGGGCCCTATGACTGATGCAGCTGATTCGGATGTGGATTGGGTGGTGATGCCCGGCCTTACCGATTATGCGTCGGCACTTGCCCAAATGGAGTCCCGCGCCGCTGCGATTGCGGACGGTGCGGCGGAAGAGCAGATTTGGCTGCTGGAGCATCCACCGCTTTACACCGCCGGCACCAGCGCAGACCCCGCGGAGATGATTGATCCGCGCTTTCCCGTGTTCGATGCCGGGCGCGGCGGGCGCTATACCTATCACGGTCCCGGCCAGCGGGTCGGCTATGTGATGCTGGATCTGAAAAAGCGCGGGCCCGACGTGCGGCGTTTTGTTCATGCGCTGGAGGCTTGGGTCATCGCTGCTCTGGCGGACTTGGGTGTCACGGCGTGGCGCGCGGAGGGCCGCGTGGGGATTTGGACCAACGGGCCAGATGGACGGGAAGCCAAGATTGGCGCGATTGGCGTACGCGTCCGGCGCTGGGTCACCTTTCATGGCTTTGCCATTAACGTTGCACCAGACCTGTCACATTTTTCGGGAATCATTCCATGCGGTTTATCAGATTTTGGTGTCACCAGCCTGACTGAATTGGTCAAGACCACCGAAATGGCATCCTTGGATAGGGCTTTAAGGCGCTCATTTCCGTCGTTTCTTGAAACAATTGCAGATAATCAGAAAAAGACTTGAGCAACCGCTTGATTATCTGTAAATGTCCACCTCGATTTGGGTATATAGGGGGCGCCCCCGTTCCAGATCTAATCTGCCTAGGGAGTTGATATCATGAAGAAGCTGATGATTGTTTCGCTCGTTGCTGCTGGCCTCACCCTTGCTGCTTGCGGCAAGAAGGAAGAAGCTGCTGAAGCCAACGCTACCGAACTGAACGAAGCTGTTGCCACCGAAGGCACTGCCAACGACACGATGACCAACGTCGATGCCGCTGGCAACGCTGCGGAAGCTGCCAACGCTGCTAAGTAATCGCTTCACAGCGTTTTACGGGATTGGGGCCGTCCGGATTACCGGGCGGCCCTTTTCTTTTGTCCGCTGGCCTTTTCTTTTGACTGCTGGAACGTGTAACCTCTGCCTATCCTCATATTTGTGGTTTGATCGATGACATCCATGCAGACCCTTTTCCTGACTGCTGCCGTTCTGGTTCAGTCACCCATGCCAGCTTTTGGCGAGGTCTTTTACAAACCACCGCAAATCGCCGAGCGCTCAATGACCGCGCTGGAACCGGGGCTGGGCGATGCCTTGCCCGGCGCAACCGCGGTGGAGCAGCGCGCGGGGCTGGTCTGGAGCCTTCGGCAAGGCTTGCTGCTGGGGGCCTTGCAGTGCCACGCGCACTATCCGACGCTTTTGGTGACGTCCAATTACAACGCGCTTTTAAGCAACCATGCGCAGGAATTGGCCGGGGCCTATAAGACGATTTCCGGCTATTTCCGTCGGACTGTGAAAGGCGCGGCGGCCTCTCAAAAGGCGCTCGACAGCTATATAACGCGGGCAACGTCGCTCTATTCCACCGTGCAATCCCAGCCCAGCTTTTGCTATACTGCGGGCTGGGTAGGGCGAAAGGCGCTGTATGTCCCGCAAGGGGGCCTGTCCCAATTTGCGACCGTGCATCTTGGCCAACTGCGCGACAGCTTAAAAGGCGGCCGTGATCAACAGTTTTCGATCCCAATTGTGCACAATGAAGTGCCGGTGACCAATCTGCCCTCGCTGGACAAACGCTGCTGGCTGCGAAACGGCACATTCAATGCCCGCAAATGCAGCGCAAGCGGCGCGGGTTGATGCCCTTTGATGCATTTGTCGCGATTGACTGGTCTGGGCAAGCGGTGGCGCGGCCTGCTGGGCTTGCGGTGGCCTATGCCCAGGCGGGCCACGGCGCGCCAGAACTGATCGCGCCTGAAACGGGCTGGTCGCGGGCCGATATTGCCCGCTGGATCGCCGATCTTGCCCGTCGTCGTGCGCGGGTGCTGATTGGGCTGGATCTGTCGCCCGCTCTCCCCTTCGTCGATGCGGGGGGGTATTTTCCCGGCTGGCACCGCGCACCTGCAACCGGGCCAGAATTATGGGCGTTGGTTGATGACGTAAGCCAAGACGATCCGCATCTGGGGAGTTCTTCTTTTGTCATGCACCCAGAGCTTGGTCGTTATTTCCGGCGACAAGGCGATTGTGGTGATCTGTTCGGTGCGGGGCGCGGGCGCTTGCGGGCCTGTGAAGAGGTGCAGCGGCGCATGGGGCTTTCGCCTTATAGCTGCTTCAACCTTGTCGGGGCCGCTCAAGTTGGAAAATCAAGCCTCACTGGGATGCGGGTGTTGCATCGCTTGGTCGGCCAGGTGCCCGTCTGGCCCTTTGACCCAATCCCAGATGCCGGCCCCTTGATTGTGGAAATATATACCACGCTGGCCGCCCGGGCAGCTGGTGTCCGGGCCGGGCGATCAAAAATCCGCACGGCTGCCGCGCTGGATGCGGCGCTTGCAGCCTTGAATAGCGCACCACATGCGCCATTGGACCGGTATAGCGACCACGCGACAGATGCCTTGCTGACCGCAGCTTGGCTTCGCGGTGCGGCCCATGAGGCGCGACTTTGGTCGCCACCAGACCTAACCCCAAAAATCGCCGCCACCGAGGGCTGGACCTTCGGCTGCATCTAAGGCTAAAGCGACGCCAGCGCCGGCTTAGCTCAGTTGGTAGAGCACCTGATTTGTAATCAGGGGGCCACGGGTTCGAATCCTGTAGCCGGCACCACGTATTTCTAAGTTGGGTTCCGTTCTGAGCCCGTTCAAACCCTTTGTTAACCCTGGGCCCCTAGGCTGGATTTTGGTTTTCCAAAGGGGGGATTATGACCACTTTACCTGCATCTGGGCGATGGCCTTGGTCGCGCGCTGCTGTGTTTGACCGGGCAGAGCAGCTGGCCATTATCGTGCTTTGGTGTTTGTTCCTTGTTCGGATGGAAGTTTCTGGCAACCTTTGGGCCATCTTCCCCCTTTTGACCGAAACATCCGTGTTGCTGTTCACGCTGATCCGTCGGCCAACTGAAAACCTGACGACGCGCCCAAGCGATTGGTTGCTGGCCATGGCTGCGACATGGGGGGGGCTGTTGGTGATGCCGGCAGACCCGATCGCGCCAGCGCTCATTCCCATCGGGATTTTCCTGTCGCTCATTGGGTCGGGATTTCAGCTCTGGGCAAAACTGGTTCTGCGTCGGTCCTTCGGGATTGCGCCTGCCAATCGCGGCGTCAAGATAACAGGCCCTTATCGGTTCGTTCGGCATCCCATGTACGCGGGATATGCCTTTGGCCATATTGCGTCGCTGATCCTGATGTTCAGCCCGATCAATCTGATGATTTACGGATTGAGCTGGATCGCCCAAATCTTTCGGCTTTTGGCGGAAGAGCGGCTTTTGAAGCAGGATCCGCTTTACGTGACTTATGCGGCTAAGGTTCGTTGGCGTCTGATCCCTGGACTTTTTTGACAACGGATAATCGTGGGCACGGTGTTGAGCGGCCCTGCCAAATCTGGCAGGAAGCGGCATGGCTAAATTTGCACCTTTCCGCTGGGACGACCCCTTTCACCTCGACGCGCAGCTGACCGATGAAGAGCGGATGATCCGCGACGCGGCCGAAAGCTATGCGCAAGACAAGCTCTTGCCGCGTGTCGTTTCCGCTACGTTGGACGAGCGTTTCGATCGCGAGATCATGAACGAATTGGGCGAGATGGGCCTGCTCGGTGCGACCATCGACGGCTATGGCTGTGCGGGTGTTAGCCATGTGGCCTATGGCCTGATTGCCCGGGCGGTGGAACGTGTCGATTCGGGCTATCGGTCGGCTATGTCCGTTCAAAGCTCGCTCGTCATGCACCCCATCCATGCTTATGGATCTGAGGCGCAGCGCGAAAAATATTTGCCCAAGCTGGCGACAGGTGAATGGGTGGGCTGTTTTGGTCTTACCGAGCCTGATGCCGGGTCCGACCCCGCTTCGATGAAGACCAACGCCAAGCAGGTGGCCGGCGGCTATGTGCTGAATGGCGCGAAGATGTGGATCACCAATTCCCCGATCGCGGATATTGCCGTTGTCTGGGCAAAGGATGAAGGGGGCGTGATCCGCGGCTTCATCGTGGAACGGGGCATGAAGGGGTTCTCCACCCCCAAGATCGAAAAGAAGCTGAGTCTGCGCGCCTCCATCACCGGCGAAATCGTGCTGGAAGACGTGTTCGTGCCCGAAGAAAACTTGCTGCCCAACGTGCAGGGGCTTTCCGGTCCGTTCGGCTGCCTCAACAAGGCCCGCTATGGCATTGCTTGGGGCGTGATGGGGGCGGCCGAGGATTGCTTCCATCGGGCGCGCCAATATCAGCTGGACCGCAACCAATTTGGCCGGCCGCTGGCTGCAAATCAGATCCCCCAGCTGAAGATGGCGAACATGCAAACGGAAATCGCGCTGGGTCTGCAAGCCGCGCTGACCGTCGGCCGATCCATTGATGCCGGCACTTGGTCGCCAGAGATGATCAGCCTGATCAAGCGCAACAATTGCGGCAAAGCGCTTGATATCGCGCGGGTCGCGCGTGACATGCACGGCGGCAATGGCATTTCTGCGGAATATCATGTGATCCGCCACGCGGTGAACCTTGAAACGGTCAACACCTATGAAGGCACGCATGATGTCCATGCGCTCATTTTGGGGCGCGCGATTACAGGCATTCAGGCCTTTAGCTGAGAATTTGAGAGGAATTTCGATGCGTTTGCGCAAAATCATGGCCGCGACCCTGATCGCCGCCCTGTCCGGGCCTGCCTTGGCGCAAAGCCTGCGTCCCGATCAGGCTGCGTTCCGCGATTTGTACAAGGAGCTCGTCGAGACCAATACAACCCAGTCGGCGGGCAGTTGCACGCTGGCCGCCGAGCGCATGGCAGCGCGCCTGAAAGCCGTAGGCTTTGCAGATAAAGACCTCACCCTATTTGCGACGACCGAAAAGCCCAAAGACGGTGGGTTGGTTGCGGTGCTGCCGGGCACGTCCAAGTCGCTGAAGCCCATGTTGCTTTTGGCCCATATCGATGTTGTTGAGGCCAAGCGGGAGGATTGGGTGCGCGATCCCTTCACGCTGATTGAGGAGGGTGGCTTTTTCTATGCCCGCGGCGTCGCGGACGACAAGGCGCAGGCCGCGATCTGGACGGATGCTCTGATCCGTCTCAAAAAGCAGGGCATTCGCGCGAAGCGGACCATCAAGCTGGCGCTGACATGTGGTGAAGAAACTGTCGGCGCCTTCAACGGTGCGGAATGGCTGGCGACCAACAAGCCCAAATTGATCGAAGCAGAATTCGCGCTGAACGAAGGCGGCGGCGGCCGTGTCGACGCAGATGGCAAGCGCACTCTTTTGGCCATGCAGGTTGGCGAAAAAACCGTTCAGAATTATCGCTTTGAAACCACCAACCCCGGCGGACACAGTTCTGTTCCGCGTCCCGACAATGCCATTTATGCGCTGAGTGCCGCAATCTCCAAGGTTGGGGCGTATGAATTTCCGATCCAGTTCACCGACACAACACGCAGCTTCTTTGCGCGGACGGCAGCATCTGCGGGCGGTGAGATGGGTGCAGCGATCAAGGCATTGCTCGCCAATCCGGCGGATAAGTCCGCCGATGCGATTGTGTCCAAAGACCCGACCTTCCACAGCACGCTTCGGACAACCTGTGTCGCAACGATGCTGGAGGCGGGCCATGCCATGAACGCGCTGCCGCAGCGTGCGCGCGCCGTTGTCAATTGCCGCATCTTCCCGGGCATTTCGCCAGATGCAGTGCAGGCGGAACTGGAAAAGCTGGTCGCCGATCCTTCGGTGACGATCACCAAAATTCCGCCAGTCCGTCCGGTCGCGGTGCCGCCCGCTTTGTCAGCCAAAATCCTTGGCCCGGCGGAAAAGCTGGCAGCCAAGTATTTCCCCGGCGTGCCACTGGTGCCGACCATGTCGACCGGTGGGACGGATGCCCCCTATTTATCGCTGGCGGGCATCCCGACCTATGGCGTTCCAGGCATTTTCTATGAAGGCGATGGCGGCGGCGTGCATGGCCTGAATGAACGGATACGCGCGGCGTCCCTTTACGACGGGCGGGATTATCTCTTCGACCTCGTCTTGCTTTACGCGAACCAGAACTGACCGATGGCCAAGGCCCTATCCGGGATCCGCGTGCTGGACCTGTCGCGCGTGCTGGCAGGGCCTTGGTGCACCCAGATGCTGGGTGATCTGGGCGCCGAGATTATCAAGATTGAACAGCCCGGCAAGGGCGACGACACCCGCAGCTGGGGGCCACCTTGGCACGGCGAAGGGGCCGATCGGTTATCGGCGTATTATCTGGCCGCGAACCGCAACAAGAAAAGCGTGGCGATCGATATTTCCAAGCCTGAAGGTCAGGCGCTGATCCGCGAAATGGCCCTGAAATGCGACGTTCTTGTCGAAAATTTCAAGGTTGGCGGGCTGGAAAAATATGGGCTCGACTATCTCAGCCTAAAAGCTGTCAATCCACGGCTCGTTTATTGCTCCATTACGGGCTTTGGCCATAGCGGCCCGCGCGCGCACCAGCCGGGCTATGACCTGATGGTGCAAGGTCTATCGGGCCTGATGAGCATCACGGGCGATCCGGCGGGCGAACCGCAAAAGGTGGGTGTCGCGCTGGTTGATGTCATGACGGGCTTGCACGCCTGTATCGCCGTCTTAGCCGCTCTAAATCAGCGACATGACACGGGGCGTGGGCAGTTTATCGATATGGCCTTGCTGGATGTTGCCGTGTCGACACTGGCAAATATCGGGCTCAATCAGCGCGTCACCGGGGTCGCGCCCAAACGCATGGGCAATGCCCATCCCAGCGTCGTGCCCTATCAGGTTTTTGAAACAGCGGATGGGCATATGATCGTCGCCGTCGGGAATGACGGCCAGTTTGCGCATTTTGTGGGTGCGCTGGGTCTGCCGGAATTGGCAGAGGATGACCGCTATCGCACCAATGCGGCCCGCGTCGAACACCGCGCCACGTTGATCCCCCAATTGGCGGACGCGATGCGCAGTCGGACCACGCGGGATTGGGATGCGGCACTGGCGCAGGTCAATGTCCCTGCCGGGCCGATTAATGATATTGGACAGGCACTTGCTGACCCCCAGTCGGTCGCGCGTGGCCTGGCGACAATGGCGGGTGATCGTCCGGCCATTGCAAGTCCCTTGCGGCTGTCAGAGTCCATGCCCGACGCGGGCGCTGCCCCGCCCTTATTGGGGGAAAATACGGCCGAGGTTTTGCGCGGCCTTTTGGGGCATGGGCCAGATGAGGTGGCGGCCCTTGTCGCGCAAGCGATTGTGCAAGCCTGAATTGTGACGCAAGCCTAAATTCCCCTTGACGTAAACGTGAAGTTGGGGATTCCAAGGGAACAGAATTTCCCGGGAAAAGGATGCCTCAGATGAGCCTCGATGTCTTGCACCGCACGGTCTATGGCGAAGATCATGAAGCCTTTCGCACGACGGTTCGCCAGTTCGTGGCAAAGGAAATTGAACCCCATGCGAATAAATGGGACGAAGAGGGGATTGTTCCCAAAAGCGTTTGGCCCAAGGCCGGCGAATTGGGCCTGCTGTGCCCGACGGTGCCTGAAGCCTATGGCGGGCTGGGGCTTGATTTCGGCTATAATGCCATCATCAACGAAGAATTCAGCTATGGCACCGATGTTGCCACCGGCTTTTCGTTGCAAACCGATATCGTTGCCAATTACCTGATCGCCTATGGCTCGGAAGAGCAAAAGCAACAGTGGTTGCCAAAACTGGTCTCTGGTGAGGTCGTTACCGCTATCGCCATGACAGAACCGGGCACCGGCTCTGACCTTCAAGGGATGCGCACCACGGCGAAGAAAGATGGCAATCATTATGTCATCAACGGCGCCAAAACCTATATCACCAACGGCCAGAATGCCGATTTGATCCTTGTGTGCTGCAAAACCGATCCGGATGCCCAACCGGCCTATAAGGGCGTGTCTATCGTTCTTGTCGAAGCGGACCGTGATGGCTTCAAGCGCGGCCGCAACCTCGACAAGATTGGCCTTGATGCCGCCGACACGTCTGAACTGTTTTTCGAAGACGTGCGCGTACCGATCACCAATTGTCTAGGCGAAGAGGGCATGGGCTTCATCTATTTGATGAGCGAGTTGCCGCAAGAACGCCTGTCGATTGCCATTGGGTCGCAGGCTGCCGCCCAGCGCGCCTTTGACATGACGGTGGAATTTGTGCGCGAACGCAAGGCGTTTGGTCAGCCGATCCTGAATTTCCAGAACACCCGCTTTGTCCTTGCCGATTTAAAGACCAAGCTGCAGGTCGGTTGGGCGCATATTGATTGGGCGCTTGGTCGCCATTTGAAGCGCGAACTGACCCCGGAAGAAGCATCTGCTGCCAAATTGTGGCATACAGAGCTTCAGGGTGAAATTGTCGACAAGTGCCTTCAACTTCATGGCGGGGCGGGTTTCATGAACGAATATCCCATCGCCAAGCAATATCGTGGCGCACGCGTGACCCGGATCTTTGGCGGGACAAGCGAAATCATGAAGGAACTGATAGGGCGCAAACTCTAGTAATGATCAAAGGGGCCGGCCCAAGGCGGGCCCCTTTTTCATTTCCACCCTAGCCAAATCCCTTTGCATCCGCGAAAAGCCCGCCATGCGCAAAGGTCATCGTCCATCAAAGCAGCCCTCCAATCGCCCTCGATTTTGGGGGAAGCACGCCGTTTATGCGGCCCTCGACAATCCAAACCGGGTGTGTCGCAAGCTGTGGGCGACACGCGACGCAGCCGCCCAAATCGTTATCCCAAACGGGCTGACGGTCGATTTCGCCGAAGCGTCGGATCTGGGCCGCATGGTCCCGAATGATGCGCCGCATCAGGGCTTGGTGCTGGATGTCGACCCGCTGGAAGATGTCTGGCTGGGCGATTTGCTAGCCGAAGGCGCTGGGACCAGTCGCCCGCTCCTGATCCTCGATCAAGTCACCGATCCACATAATGTGGGGGCAATCCTGCGGTCCGCCGCGGCCTTTGATGCCTTAGGGATCGTTACGCAAGATCGCCACGCGCCGCCGGAATCGGGGGCCCTTGCCAAGGCGGCGTCGGGTGCGCTGGAAATTGTCCCATGGGTGCGCGTGGTCAACCTGTCGCGGGCGCTGGAAGATATTGCCGAGGCCGGTTTCTGGCGCATCGGACTGACCGGCCGGAGCGATCGTCTGCTTGGCGATGCGATTGGGACCGCGCGGGTCGCGTTGGTGCTGGGTGCCGAAGGGGAAGGGATGCGCGCCAATACTGAGGCGCATTGCGATGAGTTGGCCAAGCTGCCCATCAGCAACAAGATGGAAAGCCTGAACGTCTCCAACGCTGCGGCGATTGCGCTTTACGCAACGGCGGCCGCGCGCGCCTAAGCCATCCAGACGCGCGTCGACTGGACTGACGAGGCGCTCACGCGCGCGCGAAAAATTGGTTGGCGTGCGCTCAGTCTTCCTGAGCGATCGTCACCTTCAAACCGTCCAGCGCATCCTTGAAGTGGATCTGGCAAGACAGGCGCGAGGTATCGTTGCGATGGGCCGAGCTATCGAGCAAGTCGTTCTCGTCTTCGGTCATCGGGTCCACCTTATCGGCGAAGGCCGCATCCACATGGATGTGGCAGGTCGCGCAAGAGCAACAGCCGCCGCACAGTGCCAGCAATTCATCAAAACCGGCGTCGCGGATGATTTCCATGACCGACAGCCCGGCCTGACCTTCAATTTCCTTTTCCGTGCCATCGCGCGTGACAACAACCAGCTTCGCCATGCTTATTCCTTCTTGCACCCTGTTGCGGATTTCCTAACGTCGCTAGCGATGCCCCGATAAGTTATCAAGGCAGAACGACAAGGACACCCCCATGGTCACGACAGCGGATCAACTTACCCAAGCGATCGATTGGCTGATCGGCGTCGAGCCCGCCTTTGGCCCTGCGGTGGCGCGTGTGGGCTATCCAGAGCCGCGGGTGCGCGCGCGCGGCTATGAAACCTTGTTGCGGACGATCATTGGCCAGCAGGTCAGCGTGAAGGCGGCGGCGTCGATCTGGAACAAATTGGCCGCAGGACTGGGCGACCTGACAGACCCAAAAACGATTCTCTCGGCAGACGAAGCGACGCTGCGCAGCTTTGGCCTGTCGCGCCAGAAGCAGTCCTATGCGCGCAGCCTTGCCGCGCTGGTGGCGGATGGGGCGTTGGATCTGCGCCATTTGCCGCAAGAAGATGAAGCCGCAATTGCGTTGCTGACGCAGGTAAAGGGCAT
>JAHEGQ010000314.1 GCA_024645025.1 Sphingomonadaceae bacterium | reverse complement strand
TCGACACGACGAGTTGCCCCGCCAATTCCCCTTGCGACAAACAGCACCTATTCGGGGTTTGGCTGTTGCTATCCAATGCCTGCTTTGGTGAAAATGTCACGAGGAGCACGGGACCCGCATCAGACCGCTTTCCGCTCGGTCGGGGGGCGTCGCACCCAATTCGGCCGGGTAAGGGCGTTTCAACGCCGTCTTCACAGCAGGGCCCACACTGCGACAATGGCGCGGGGCTTTAAGCGCCTTGGCACCCCGCATCGCGGTGTGTTGGGCCCGGCACGGCCAACGCATCGACTTCTGCCAACCGCTCTAGCGTGTCGGAATGAATGCCTAACCGGCGCCATAGGCTTTCGACAACCGGCTAGCCATTGCCCTGTGCTGCATCGCTCCAGTTTGTATCCTCTTGCCGCAGGTTCTTGATCTACCGAAACCCCAGCCGCAGCGCCAGCTTGCCATCGGGCGCGGTCTGGCTAGCATGAGGCAGCGGGCCAAGGCGCGGGGTGGGTATATGGATATTCGATCTTCTGGTTTTGGACCGCTGTTCGTCTGCACCTAGCGGTTCCGTCAGGCCACCAAATCCTCAATTGATGTTGCAATGTGCCAGGCGCTTGAGCGGCGGGCAGTGCCGTAGCGGGACGGCATTTCGCAGTGGTGCCTTCAAAACCCTAGACGCATTATCCTTTACCGTGCAATAAAGGCTGCTTTTTAAGCTTAAGGAGGATTCGTCATGCGGCTTGGTCGCACCCCATCTCTGACCCGTCGTGCGCTGGGGTCCCGTCTTGCGGGGGCTGCGGCGGCTATTGGGTTTGGGCATGCGGCGGCGGGCACCACGGTCAACCCATCACCCGCGCTTGATCCCGAACTGCGCGATGCAGCGCTGCGTGGCCTTGCGCTGGCAGGGTATCGTGGCGACCCGGTGAGTGCGGCGGCGGCCAATGCGGCCTTGGCACGTTTGGCGGAAACCGACCCTGAAGCTGCTCTGCTTGGGCAGATTTACCAGCTGCTTGACGTGCGTCCTGCCGGCTATTGGCGCGACGATGTTGCCGAGGCGACCGCCGCCGATCTTGCTGTGTTGCATCAGGTGATCCGGGCCGCGCAGCCGGTGGCGTTTCGCTATTGCGATTTGTCGGGACAGGTTTCGACGCGCACGGTGCGGCCCTTGGCATTGGTGCATCCGCCGCAGGGGGTGAAGCTGTTGGCGTGGTGCGAAGCGCGGGCTGATTTTCGTCAGTTTTTTGTGCGATCCATGCAGGATTTGGCACCGCAGGCTGGTGACTTCAGCAAAGACCGCATGGCCTTGTTGCAGGGGTTGCTGGACAAGGAAACTGGCCGGGGCGAGCCGCGCGTGAATAGCTGACGTGCGCATCGTTCTGAAAAGATAAGGAAATTTGGCGCGGCAGGTGTTTCAGCACTGCTGCGCCGGTTATGGTTGTGTGTTTGCCACGGCTGTCACCTTAGTGCCGTCGGTAATGGTGTCGCCCGGATGCAAGATGACAGTGTCGCCATTGTTTAGCCCGCCAAGCACCTGCGCGAATTCTTCGTTTCTTTCACCCAGCGTGACGTGGCGCCGCGCGGCTTGATTGTTGCTAACAGAAAAAACTGCCCAATCCGAACCGTCGCGAAACAGGGCGCCGACGGGAACAGACAGCACGTCGTTGCCGCGCCACACCTGAATATTGGCCAGCACCCGAAAGCCGTGACCCAGTGCGCGCCAGGTTTGCGGATCGCCGGAAAGCGACAAAATCACCTCGACGCGCTGTTCTTCGATTCCTAAGGCCGAGACTTTGGTAACGGCTGCAGGCTCTATTTGGTTGACGCGCGCCTGAAGCGGTGGGCCGCCCCAGCCGGTGATGGTGGCCACGGCCTCGGGCGGCACACGAATTGCATCGCGCGATAGCAGATCGACGACGATCTCTAGATTGCCAAGATCGCCGATTTCCAAAATCGGGGCGCCGGGTTGCACGATTTGTTCGTCTTCGGTGACCACTCGCAGAATGCGGCCAGACACTGGCGCGGTGATGGTGATGCAGCAACTGTCAGTGGTGGCGCTGTCGTTGGTGGCCAGCATGGCTTGCGCACTGTCAAGTTCGCGTTGCCGGACGGTCAGGGTGGCGGTGGCGCTTTCAACTGCGGCTTCTGCCGTTTGTTGCGCAAGCACCGCCGTATCCAAAAGCCGTTTTGACACGGCGGCCCTGTCAAACAAGGCACGATAGCGGTTGGCATCGGTGACGGCAAAATCGCGCGCGGTTTTGGCTTGGGTCAGTTGTGCG
>JAHEGQ010000128.1 GCA_024645025.1 Sphingomonadaceae bacterium | reverse complement strand
TGCTTGCCCGCGCCGGGATTGCCTCGCGCCGGGAAATTGAACGGATGATCGCGGATCGGCGTATCGCCATTGATGGCACCCCGATCGAAACGCCCGCCACAATCCTGACGTCGCTGGATGGGGTCACCGTTGATGGCAAGCCGGTGCGCCCGCCCAAGGCCGGTCGACTTTTCCGGTTTTACAAACCCAATGGCGCACTGACGACCGAGCGCGACCCCAAAGGTCGCCGCACGATTTATGACGTGCTGCCCAAGGGACTGCCCCGGTTGGTTCCGGTTGGCCGACTGGACTTCAACACCGAAGGCCTGTTGCTGATGACAACCGATGGCGGGCTGAAACGGGCTTTGGAATTGCCGTCAACGGGCGTGCCCCGGACCTATCGCGCCCGCGCTTATGGGCAGGTCTCACAGGCCCAGTTGGAAGAGTTGATCCACGGAATTGAAATTGACGGTGTGCGCTACGGCTCGATCGATGCAAATATGGAGCGGCGGACAGGCGCCAACCTGTGGGTGGAAATGACGCTGACCGAAGGCAAAAACCGCGAAGTCCGCCGTGTCCTCGAATATCTTGGGTTGGAAGTCTCCCGCCTGATCCGCACCAGCTATGGCCCTTTCCAATTGGCTGGACTGGAAAAGGGTCAGATTGTGGAAGTGGACCGCAACGACCTGTTCCAATTTCGACGGGCGCTGGGTGCATGAGGATCATCGCTGGGCAATGGCGGGGTCGGCCTGTCGCTGCGCCGAAGGGGGATGCAACGCGGCCAACGGCGGATCGCACGCGCGAAGCCCTGTTTTCAATGTTGGTCAGTCGATTGGGGAGCCTTGAGGGCCTTTCGGTCGCCGATCTTTTTGCAGGGTCGGGTGCCTTGGGTTTGGAGGCTTTATCCCGTGGGGCGGCGCGCTGCATCTTTGTAGAGCAGGACCGCACGGCCGTTGACGCATTGAAAGCCAATATCGCGAAATTGGGCGCCACGGGCGCTGACGTGCGTCAGGGATCGGTGCTGGCCGTTCCCCCTGCCCCGCAACCGCTGGATCTGGTGATGATGGATCCGCCCTATAATAGCGGCGCGGGGGCGGTGGCGCTGGACAAACTGTCGCGGCTGGGATGGATTGGCCCGGCAACGCTTGTCAGCATTGAAACGTCACGAACCGAAGAGGTGCTGGTTGCGGGGTTTGAGGTTGAGGCTCAGCGCGATTATGGCAAAGCGCGCATCACGCTTTTGCGCGCAACGCCATCAAGCCAATCAGACTAAGCCCGGCACAGATCGCCAGATAAAGGCCAACTGCAACAAGTCCTACCTGATCAGACAGGCGCTGGGCGATGAGCGGCGCCAATCCGCCGCCCAAAATGCCCGCCATGTTGAACGCAACCGATGCGCCGGAATAGCGCACCCGGGCCGGAAACAAGCTGGGCAACCAAGCGCCCAACGGTCCATAAACCAGCCCCATCGCAAAGAGCGCCGCGCAGAGAAACAGCGTGATCAGGCGCAAGTCCCCGCTGCCCAAAGTCGGGACGATCAGGCTCGCCACGATCATTGTCAGCCCACAGCCCAGCATCAGCACCTTATCGGCCCCAAAGCGGTCCGCCGCGGCCCCAGAAACAAGAATGCCAAGCGCCAAAAACAAAATGGCAAAAAGCTGCAAACCAAGAAACGTCTCACGCGCAATGCCAAGCTTTCCGGTGCCAAAACCCAGCGCAAAAGCCGTCGCCAGATAAAAAATGGCAAAGCACGCAATCGCCGCAAAAGTCCCGCCCAGAACGGCGCGCCAATGCCCGGTCAGAAGCTCCGTCAGCGGAACCTTTGGTGGCGGCGCTGCCTTCAACGCTTCGGCAAAAGCCGGCGTCTCGGTCAGCTTCAACCGGACCCAAAGGCCGACGCCGACCAGCAACGCGCTGCCCAAAAACGGGATGCGCCAGCCCCAGTTTCGAAAATCAGCATCACTGAGAAACAGCCCCAAGATCAAGAACAGGCCATTGGATGCGATAAAGCCAACCGGCGCGCCCAATTGCGGGAACATCCCATACCGACCCTGTTTGCCTGGCGGTGCATTTTCGACGGCGAGGAGCGCTGCACCGCCCCATTCACCGCCCAAGCCAAACCCCTGACCGAAACGAAGGATGCATAAGAGCAGCGGCGCCACCCAGCCGATGACCGCATAAGGCGGCAAAAAGGCGATGAGAAAGGTCGAGAGGCCCATGATCAGGAGCGAAGCCACCAGGGTCGACTTGCGGCCAACACGATCCCCGAAATGTCCAAAGGCGATGGCACCCAAGGGGCGCGCAAAGAAGGCGACCGAAAAACTGGCATAACTCAACAAGATTTGGAGCTCGGGCGCTTCAGACGGGAAGAATAGCGGGCCAAAGACCAACGCGGCGGCAGTCGCGTAAATGTAAAAATCATAAAATTCGACGGCCGTCCCAACCAGCGATGCCGCCAAAATCCGCCTGTGTGACGCCCCGTTTGTCATGCGCTTCCCCTTTACCCAAAGCCCTAGCGACTAGTGCGAAAAGGGGAAAGGTGCGTCTTTCTGCTTTCCCGGCATATCGCTGCCGATCCCCTTGCCAGCCCTTCGGATGTTCCCTAATCGTTCGCCTATGAACCAAGTCGTCTCCGCCCATGAACCCGCCTATATCAGCGGATTAAATGCCCCCCAGCGCGATGCCGTGCTGACGACCGAGGGACCGGTGTTGATGCTGGCGGGTGCAGGGACGGGAAAGACGGCAGCCCTTACAGCGCGATTGGCACATATCATCGCCACGCGCCGGGCTTGGCCGTCCGAGATTTTGGCCGTGACCTTCACCAACAAGGCAGCGCGCGAGATGAAGGAGCGTGTTGGCCGGATTATCGGTGATGCTGTGGAAGGAATGCCCTGGCTGGGTACCTTCCATTCCATCTGCGCAAAGATGCTGAGAAGACACGCAGAACTTGTTGGTTTGCAATCAAATTTTACGATTCTGGATACCGATGATCAGTTGCGCCTGCTCAAGCAAATTGTGCAAGCCGCTGAACTGGACGAAAAGCGGTGGCCCGCCCGCCAATTGGCCGGTTTGATTGACCAGTGGAAGAATAAGGGCCTGACCCCGGCAGATATCGATGCTGGCGAGAGTGAACGCTTTGCCAATGGCAAGGGCGGCGCGCTCTATGCGATCTACCAGCAGCGCCTGAAAGCGCTGAACGCCTGCGATTTTGGCGATTTATTGCTGCATATGCTGACCATCCTGAAATCCCATCGGGATGTGCTGGAAAGTTATCAGGCCCGTTTCAAATATATTCTGGTCGACGAATATCAGGACACCAACGCCAGCCAATATCTTTGGCTGCGCCTATTGGCACAGGCCAATAAGAATATTTGCGTTGTCGGCGATGACGATCAATCCATTTATTCATGGCGTGGCGCAGAAGTTGCCAATATCTTACGATTTGAAAAGGATTTTCCTGGCGCGGCCGTTATTCGGCTGGAGCAAAATTATCGGTCAACGCCTCACATACTTGCAGCAGCATCTGGCCTAATTGAAAAAAATGGCGGGCGACTTGGCAAGAGCCTGTGGACGGAGGTGGACGCGGGCGAGAAGGTGCAGATCATCGGGGTGTGGGACGGGCCAGAAGAAGCCCGCCGCGTTGGCGAGATGGTTGAGGATTATCAGCGGTCCGGGGGATCGCTGGATGATATGGCTATTCTGGTCCGCGCCCAGTTTCAGACGCGCGAATTTGAAGACCGCTTCATTGCCATTGGCCTGCCCTATCGGATCGTTGGCGGTTTCCGCTTTTACGAACGCGCCGAAATCCGGGATGCGCTGGCCTATCTGCGCCTCGTCAACCAGCCCGCCGATGACCTCGCCTTTGAACGGATCGTCAACCAACCCAAGCGCGGCTTGGGTGATAAGGCGCTGGCTAAGGTCCAGATGTTTGCGCGGGCGCAGGGCATCCCTCTTTCACTGGCTGCCGCACGCATTCTCGACAGCGATGAACTGACGCCGCAGGCGCGGCGCGCCTTGGGCGGGTTTATCGCTGACCTTGCACGCTGGCGCGACCTTGCGACCACCCTGCCCCATTATGATCTGGCCCGGCAGTTACTGGATGAAAGCGGCTATACAGCGATGTTGCAGGCCGACAAATCTGCCGAAAGCGCGGGGCGATTAGAAAATCTGACCGAATTGACCCGCGCGATGGAAGATTATGAAAATCTGGGCGCGTTTCTGGAGCATGTCAGCCTTGTCATGGATAATGACGCCACCGCAGACGGTGAAAAACTGACGATGATGACAATCCATGCCGCCAAGGGGCTGGAATTTCAGCAGACCTTCCTTGCCGGCTGGGAAGAAGGCGTTTTTCCGTCACAACGGGCGCTGGATGAAGGGGGCCTTGCCAGTTTGGAGGAAGAGCGCCGCCTTGCCTATGTCGCGATTACCCGCGCGCGCCAGAAATGCACGATCCTGCACGCTGCCAACCGGCGTATCTATGGCCAGTGGACATCCAACATCCCCTCCCGCTTCATCGCGGAATTGCCAACGGACCATATTGAGGAAGAGAGCAGCTTTTCCGGCGGCGAGAGCCTATGGCGCGCCAATTGGAGCCAGAATGCCGATCCCTTTGCGCATCTTAATCGGGGGACTGGCCGTGGCCCGGGCTGGCAGCGCGCAAGCGAAACCTATGCCGCTGCTCCAACCCGTATCGTCGAAGCCCGAGGAAGTGCCGTCAGCCTTGGCAATCAGGGCCGCAGCGACGTTGCTCTAGGCCAGCGCGTTTTTCACCAAAAATTTGGCTATGGCCTGATCGCCGAAATTGAAGGCAATAAACTGGAAATAGATTTCGATCAGGCGGGGCGCAAACGCGTGATTGACACGTTCATTACCCCCGCCTGATCGCCCTTTCCGGGCCTAGAACACAGCCTTGGGCGGCGTGCCCATCATCGCCCCCCGCACCAACGGTATGGGTGGCCCGCCAAAGCCCAAGAAACGATCATGGAATTCCTTCCAGCGCGCCCGATCGCCGCCTGTCCAGTCATCCCGCAGCTTGCGGATCATCAGCTTGCCCATCGTGTAGTTAAGATAGGCCGGATCATAAGTCCCGCGCGCCGATTGCTGGCGGGCATTGCCTTCATCTTGATAACACTCCTTCACAAACATCCGGCGTGACTGGTCCAGCGTCATGCCTCGGGCGTGAAGGCCGATGGCCGACAAAAAGCGGCAATCCCGCAACAAGGCGTTGGACAATTGGCCGATATGCGTTTCGGCATCGCCGGCATTCAGCCCGGCGTCCCACATCATCTCTTCGGTGTAATGGGCCCAGCCCTCGGCAAAGGCATAGCCCACGAAAATCCGCCCAAAGAGGGACTTCGCACGATTGGCATGAAGGAAGTTCAGGAAATGGCCCGGCCAGACTTCGTGCACCGATGTGAAGAGCAGATCTTTGGTCCCCGGCACATAGGCCCGGCGCGTCGCCGCATCCCAATTGGGATCGGGCGGTGAGATATAATAAACAGAAGGGAGCCCGGTTTCATAGGGCCCGGGAATATCGATATAGGCTGAATTTTGCCGATTATAGGGCGGGCTTTCTTCCACCTGCGCCTGTTCCTCGCCCGGAATGGAGACGATCGCCTTATCGATCAGGAATTGGCGCAGCACCGGCAATTGCGCGCGCGCTTCGGCAACAGGGCCCTTGTCCGATTTGTTGTCGTTCATCTTGTCCATGCACGCCATAATCGTCTTGCCCGGCGCATAGGTCGCGCAGGCCGCTTTCAGGGCATCCTGATTGCGCTTTAGATCGGCCCGGCCCACCGCCTCGACGGCATCAAGCGGCAGGTCGACCGCTTCAGTTGCCGCCAACATTCGCGAAAACCGGTCCGCGCCCAAGGCGAAGTCGTTGGTTGCGCCCTTTTTCTGGGATGCCAACCAGTCTGCCATGCCCGTCATGGCCGCCGCAGCATCCTTGGCCGCGGCATCAAATTCGGCCTGCAGCGCGGGGTCCTGCACGGAAGCAAAGGCCGCCTTTGCGTCGCCAGTATAATAATCGGCAAAGCCCTTAAAGCCGGGAATGCCATAATTGACGAAGCTGATCGGCAGGGGCGTTTTCAGGTTCGAACGGATTTGGACAACCGCACCCGGAATTGCTCGGGCATATTTGATAAAGGCGCGCATCCGCGTTTCGGCATTGGCATAAGGCCGCGCGATATAGACATTGGGATCAAGCCCATTGTCGAAATACCAAGCCACGTTGCGATGGGGCGCATCGGCATCCTCCAGCCAGAACAAGTCTTTCTGCGCCACTTGGATCAGATAAAGGCGTTCAAATTGCTCATCGGCGGACAGGCTCGCGGGGTCCATGGCCTGTGCATCGGCAATGGCCGATTTCAAAAAGGCAATTCGGGCCGCAAAGCCGGCGTCTGACCAATCGGGCAATTGCCCGTCATATTCATGCCGCCCTTGATAGACAGCAAATGTTGGATTCAGGCGAAAATACCCTTCGACAAACCGATCCGAAAAGGCCGCCCAAGGCCGAACAACGGGCGCAGGCGGCGGCGGTGCAACCGAAGGGGCGGCGGGCTCTTGAACGACGGGCGCGGCGCACGCCCCCAGCGATAAGGCGATAAAGGCGCTGGCCAGCGCGATGTTAATCCGACGTTTTGCCATGGTAGGCCCCTCCTGAAAAAGAATTTCTATTCGACTCGACATAAGGGGGAAGGTTGCACGAGCGCGCGGTCCGCGCCAAGAACAGCTTGTGACGAAAACCAATCCACCTTTGGCCCACCCGCTTGCTTATCGGGATTATCGCTTATTCTGGATCGCTCGATTTTGCGCGGTTTTGGCGACGACCGGCATGGTCGTTATTATCGGATATCAATTTTATGATGTCGCGCGTTCGGATTATGGCATGTCGATCCGAGAGGCCGCGTTCCAACTTGGTCTGCTGGGCGCCGCACAATTTGTGCCGCTTGCCCTTCTGACGCCCGTCGCAGGATGGGTCGCAGATCGGTTTGACCGCCGACACGTAGCCATGTTTGCCAATAGCATCGATGCCACTGTTGCCCTGACGCTGGGGCTGGTCACCTATTTTGATTTGCTAAGCCTCCCGCTGCTTTATGTGATGGCGGCCCTGCATGGTGTGGCTCGCGTCTTTCTGGCGCCCGCCATGTCGTCGATGGTGCCCAATATCGTGCCTGCCAATGTCCTGCCCCGGGCTATCGCGTTTAACTCCATGGCGTGGCAATCTGGCGGCGTGCTTGGACCGGGGCTGGGCGGGCTGCTCTTTGCCTTCAACGCACCGCTGGCCTATTGGGCGGCGACCGCCATGCTGCTGCTGGCGTGCCTGTCGATCACCTTGATCCACCCCTTTGCCAAATCAACAATCAAGGGACAGGCGCACCCCTTTCAGCAGATGATCGACGGATTGCGCTATACATGGAATGAGCGGTTCCTTCTGGGTGCCATCACCTTGGATCTGTTTGCCGTTCTTCTGGGCGGGGCAACAGCCCTGCTGCCGGTCTATGCGCGTGACATTCTGCATGTCGGGGCCGAAGGCCTTGGCTGGCTGCGCGCCGCCCCTGCGGCCGGGGCGACCCTGATGGCGATTGGTCTGTCGATCTGGCCACTGCGCCATAATGTCGGCATAAAAATGCTGTGGGCCGTCGTTGTCTTCGGGTTGGCAACAATTGGCTTTGGCCTGTCCCCATTTTACTGGCTCTCGCTGGCGTTGCTCGCCTTATTGGGCAGTGCGGATATGCTGTCGGTTTATGTTCGATCATCGCTGGTCCAATTGAACACGCCCGACGATATGCGCGGGCGCGTGGCGGCCGTCTCCTCGCTCGCAATTTCAGGATCAAATGAATTGGGGGAGCTGCAATCCGGTTTTGCAGCCGCCCTGCTGGGGCCCGTTGGCGCTGTTGTCTTTGGCGGCGTCGGGGCTATCTTGGTTACAGGCATCTGGGCATGGCTGTTTCCAGAACTGAAAAATGCCCGGACGTTCGAACCGCAATTCAGGAAGGCATCCTCATGAAAGCCGCGTCAATCCTCGACACCATTGGTCAGACCCCGCATATCCGCGTGTCCCGCCTTTTCCCCGACCGGGAAGTCTGGATTAAGTCCGAGCGGACCAATCCGGGCGGGTCGATCAAGGACCGCATTGGCCTAGCGATGATCGAAGATGCCGAACGATCTGGTGCGCTGAAACCCGGCGGCACAATTGTGGAGCCGACAAGCGGCAATACCGGCATCGGCCTTGCAATGGTCGCGGCCGTCAAGGGGTATAAGTTGATCCTCGTCATGCCCGAAAGCATGTCGATCGAACGTCGCCGCCTGATGCTGTCTTATGGCGCAAGCTTTGATCTGACGCCGCGCGAAAAGGGCATGAAAGGCGCGATTGAGCGCGCCTTGGAAATCGTCGCCTCAACCCCGGGGGCTTGGATGCCGCAGCAATTTGAAAACCCCGCCAATATCGACGTTCATGTCCGTACCACGGGCCCGGAAATCTTGGCTGATTTTGCCGATACGCCGCTGGATGCTATCATCACCGGCGTCGGCACGGGCGGACACATCACCGGTGTCGCCCAATTCCTTAAGGGCCATTGGCCCCGGCTGAAGATCTTTGCGGTCGAACCGAGCCTGTCGCCCGTAATTTCGGGTGGGGCCCCCTCCCCACACCCTATTCAGGGCATCGGCGCCGGCTTCATCCCGGCAAATTTGCATACATCGCTGTTGGATGGCGTTATTCAGGTTGACCCGGCTGATGCCAAAACAATGGCGCGCCGCGCGGCAACCGAAGAAGGGATGCTGGTGGGCATTAGTTCCGGGGCCACGCTGGCCGCGATTGCGCAGAAATTGCCGGATCTGCCTGCCGATGCCCGTGTCCTTGGCTTTAATTACGACACGGGTGAACGGTATCTATCGGTACCGGACTTCCTGCCGGAGGCGTAATCGCCTTTGGAAACACTGTATCGACAAAAGGCAGCAGCATGAGCTTTCTCGGTAAAATTTGGCGTATTCTGGTCGGGATCAAGGACGGGCTCGTCCTTGCGGTTCTGCTGCTGTTCTTTGCCGCGCTATACACCTTATTGTCGGCGACACCCAATGCGGCAACGGTGGAGGAAGGGGCACTCTACCTTGCGCTAGAGGGCACGCTGACCGAACAACCGGAACAGACCAATCCTGAAGAATTGCTGTTTGGGTCGACCAACCGTGTCCATGAATATCGACTGCGGGACGTTGTCCATGTCCTGGAAAATGCGGCAGAAGATCCGCGGATTAAACTTGTCGCGCTTGATTTGGATCACTTTGTTGGCGGTGGGCAGGTTGCCTTGCAACGTGTCGGCACGGCGTTGGATACGGTCCGCAAAGCCGGAAAGCCCGTCATCGCTTATGCCGGGGGGTATTCAGACGATAGCTACCTGCTCGCTGCCCATGCCAGTGAAGTCTGGATGGACCCGATGGGCGCCACCCTAATCGCTGGACCCGGCGGAAGTCGGCCCTATTTCAAGGGACTTATGGATCGACTGGGCGTGAATGTGCACGTCTACAGGGTCGGCAAGTTCAAAAGTTTTGTCGAACCCTTCACCCGGGCAGAACAATCCCCTGAAGCCAAGCAGGCGAATGCCGAGCTTGCGAACGCCCTGCTTTCCGATTGGGTCGCCAATATTAAGGCAGCGCGTCCCAGCAGCCGGATTGCAGACTATGCCCAAAATCCCCTTGCCAACGGGGAACAGATGTCGCTTGCCCAAAGGGCGCTCCAGCAAAAGCTGGTCGACAAACTGGGCGATCGGTTGGCTTGGTCCAATCGGATTGCCGATATCGCCGGTCGTGATCCCGGCGCCGCGGCGGATCAATTCCGGGGCACAGACTATTTCGACTATCTCGCTGCCAATCCCATTCCCAAAGGCGGACAGATTGGCATTATCACTATCGCGGGCGACATCGTAGACGGCGAAGCCCCCGCCGGATCGGCGGGCGGCGACACAATTTCGCGTTTAATCCTCGATTCTCTTGCAGAAAAATCGCTCAAAGCGTTGGTTGTGCGGGTGGATTCCCCGGGTGGCTCGGCGCAAGCCTCGGAACAAATCCGGCAAGCCTTGTTGCAAGCCAAGAAGCGCGATCTGCCAATCATCGTTTCCATGGGTAATGTCGCGGCATCTGGCGGTTATTGGGTCTCCATGGCGGGCGATAAGATTTTTGCGGAACCCGGAACCATTACCGGTTCAATTGGTGTTTTTGGCATCATTCCGACCTTTGAAAAGACACTGTCCAAGGTTGGGGTAAGCGCCGATGGCGTCGCGACCACTCCGCTTTCCGGCCAGCCCGATTTGTTGAACGGCACCAACGCCGCCACGGATCGCCTGCTGCAACTTGGGGTGAACGACATTTATGGTCGGTTTATCCGGTTAGTTGCCATGCAGCGTCGCTTGCCCCTCGCCCGGGTCAATGACGTTGCGCAAGGCCGCGTTTGGGACGGCGGAACCGCCCGCCAGATTGGGCTTGTAGATGCATTTGGCGGGATGGACGACGCGATTGCCGAAGCGGCCCGACGTGCCGGGCTCGATCCCAAGACTGCGCGCCCCGTCTATCTGGACAGGATGCCAAATTGGTTTGAACTTTATGTTCGAAACCTTCGTGAAGCGGGTGCGCGCACCAGCATCCCAGCCGATCCCTATAGCCGCCTCATTTGGCGCCAACAGGCCGCGCTGGGGCGTGGGATTGATGACGGGTTAAGCATTCTGAGCGGCCCGGCCATTCAGGTGCGATGCCTCTCCTGCCCTGCAGCACCTCGGCCAGAAAGCCGGGGACAGCTGTTTAACACCTTGGTGGATCGCTTGTTCTAAACCGCGCTGCCCGCGGTTGCAGGCTTATACTGGGTGGCATCTGTGGTGAATTCTGCATGGCCATAAGCGGCCAATTGCTGCTGCAAGCGCCGGACCAACCGGGCGTCCGCGATGACAGCCAGACCTGGAATCTGCCCTGCCAATCGATAGGCGGCCATCCGCAGCAGGATGACGAGGATCGTTGCGGCATATAAGATCCGATCCGTGCCTGATATTGGGACGCCCAATTCAGCCGCCCGCGCATAATCCCCGCGGAGAAACGCCTTGGCAAAGAAGACGCGCGAAAAGGAGCGCTCTAGCCGGCGGAAGATGCGACCGTCGAAGCTGCGATCGCGTGAAAGTTCGGCATCCATTGTCGCCCGCAATAGCCCACCACACACAGAATCATCATAGGCATAGCGCAGGGTTGCGCTGCGCGTGCACCAGATGCGGACAATGTCTTCTGGGGTATCCGCCAGCAAATCTTCCGGCAATCCTAACAAATAACAGCGATAACGCGCCAGTTCGACCCGCGCTCGTTCTGCTGGCGTAAACTGCGTCCGGCCCGATTTCAGCACGTCATTGGAGAGAAAATAAATGGGAATGAGGCCCGCTGGC
>JAHEGQ010000311.1 GCA_024645025.1 Sphingomonadaceae bacterium | reverse complement strand
AATAGCGTCCGGCCATGGCGGGGGTGTCGAGCAGGACCGGCCCCTTGGACAAATCCAGCCAGGCATTCACATAAAGCGTATCGGCATTGGGTGCGCGCAATTGGCCCTGCGTTTCGGGCGTCAGGATATGCAGATAGGGCACAATGGCGTTGACGGGCGCAACAACGGGTTGGTCCGGGTTCACCCGATGGGTCTCATTGTGCTTTTGCTTCATCATATCGACGATGGGATACCCATAGGCAAAGCCTTGCAGGCCGACGCCATAAGTCCAGGCGGCCGCAGGGTCTTGGCTGGTGGCCGCACAATCGGCGGCACTGGGCAGGCTGGCGGCGGCCAGCATCATCGCCGTGATCATCCCCTATATCCTTTGCGCATTATTTTCAGCTCAAATATTACGATAAAATAACATTACATTAGATACAATCTTGTGATTTCGTAAAAACATGATAAACATTATACGCAATTCTAATGACCTTTCTATTCTAAGGTCAACGACAGGGAGAGCTGAACCATGAAAACCCGTCACCTCGTTTTTCTGGGCACGTCGGTCGCTGCGATCGCGCTGGCCCCGGCTGCCATGGCACAAGATGCCCAGAGCCAAGATTCCGGTATCGGCGATATTGTCGTCACTGCTCAAAAGCGCGCTGAAAATGTTCAGGACATCCCGATCGCGATTTCGGCGGTCAGCAGCCAATATCTTCAGTCGCGCGGTATTTCGTCGATCGATACGCTGGGGTCCATCGCGCCGAACGTGAAGTTTGAACGCGCGCCATCCAGCAAGACGATCTCGCAAATTTCGATCCGCGGGTCGGTTACGATCAATCCGTCGATCCTTTGGGAGCCGGCCGTCGGCCTGTATCTGGATGGCGTCTATATCGCCAAGGGGCAGGGGTCGATCTTTGACGTGGCAGATTTGGAGCGTGTCGAAATTCTGCGCGGTCCGCAGGGCACGCTGTATGGCCGAAATGCGCTGGCTGGGGCCGTCAACCTTGTGACCAAAAAGCCGTCTGGCGAACTAGGCGGTTCGGCCGAGGTCTCCTATGGCAATTATAATGCGTGGCGCGCCAAGGCGAGCATCGACCTTCCCAAAATGGGCATCTTTTCCGCCAAGGTTGCCGGGCAATTGTCCAAGCGCGATGGCCTTGTGAAGATTACCGCGAACCCGCATCCCGAGGCATTCCTTGCCGGCCAGCCTTCGATTTCAGAGATTGATACTGTCGACAGCAAAAGCCTGTTGGCGCAGGTGCGCGCAGAATTGTCGGACACGGTGACTGCCGATTATTCGTTCGACTATAACAAGCAAAACCAATTGCCGCCCTTTGCGCAGTTGCTGCGGGTCAACCAGAATGGCGATCCGCGGGACATTTTTGATCCCAACAGCGCGTCTTATATCGGGGCTTTGCCGCTGGACCTCTACGCCAATCCCGACCGGGTCACCTCGGCCAGCGTGGAATCGCCGGTGTATGAACGCCTGCGTACCTATGGCCATGGGTTAACGCTGACGGCCGACTTGGGGGCGGCTGAACTGAAGTCGATCACATCCTATCGCAACATGAAATGGTCGGACGGTCTGGATTTGGATGGCTCGCCCTTGGCAGTCGCCTTTACTCAGCGGATCACCGCTTACCATGCCTTTAGTCAGGAAGTGCAGCTGACCGGTAACGCGCTGGACGATCGCCTGTCTTATGTTCTGGGCGCCTTTTACTTTAAGGAAAAGGCGGAGACGCTTGGTCCGCAAGCCTTTTTCGGCGCTTTCGGCCCCTATGGAAGCTATTATCAATCGGACTATGGTTCCCATACCAAGGCGTTCGCCTTGTACTCGCAGGTCGATTACAAGCTGACCGATGCGCTAAAGCTGAGCTTGGGGGGGCGCTACACGCATGAGCGCAAGGATGTCCGGCGGTATTTTGCGTCGGCAACGTCCTTGAATGGTTTGGCCGAGGCGGATGCAATCGTTGACCTGCCTTATGGCGGCGTGCCCGATGCGAAATATAACAACTTCTCGCCGGCTGTGACGCTGGGCTATGCGGTGTCGGACACGGTCAATGTTTATGGTCGCTTTGCCCGCGGTTTCAAATCGGGCGGCTTCAATGGAGAGACCAACGTCTTCTTTGATCCGGAAGCGCCTGCCGGGTGCCCGCAGGGCCTGACAGAACTTTGCCAGCCTTATCGCCCCGAAAAGGTTGATAGCTATGAAATCGGGTTGAAGAGCAAGTTGCTCGACAACAAGCTGATCCTAAACATCGCTGCTTTCTATGATCGGCACAAGG
>JAHEGQ010000112.1 GCA_024645025.1 Sphingomonadaceae bacterium | reverse complement strand
CGCCCAGCCTTCGCGTCCGCGCACATAATCGCGCGTGCCATCAATGGGGTCGACCACCCAGACACGGGGCCGCAAAAGCCGTTCTGGATTGTCGGCGGTTTCTTCAGAAAGCCAGCCCGCGTCCGGGTCCAGCTTTGCCAGTTCGGCCTTCAAAAACTGGTCAACTGCAAGGTCGATTTCGGACACCGGATTGCCGGGCGATTTTTCCCATTGGTCAAAACTGCCACGAAACCGGTCAAGCGCGATCGCCCCGGCCTCGCGGGCAATGGCGCTAAGGGCGTTAAGGCGCGCCTCAGTCACCGGCCAGCATCATGCCGTCCAAACGCAGCGTTGGCACATTGGTGCCATAGCGGAAGGTCAGGTCATTTGCCGGTGTCAGGTTGCGGAACATATCCTTCAAATTGCCCGCAATCGTCACTTCGGCAACGGCTTCGGCAATCTGGCCGTTGCGGATGACAAAGCCCGAGGCGCCCCGGCTGTAATCGCCGGTCAGGCCGTTCACGCCCTGACCGATCAACTCGGTCACGTAAAAGCCTTCGGTGATATCGGCCATCAGTTCAGCCGGCGACTGGGTTCCCGCGGCCATGTGCAAATTGCTGGCCCCCGCCCCCGGCGGTCCGCCCACGCCCCGACTGGCATGGCCGGTTGGCTTCAGGCCCAATTGGCGCGCCGAAGCCGCGTCGAGCAGCCATGTCGTCAGCACGCCCTTATCGATGATCGCGTGGCGCTGGGTGGGCAGACCTTCGCCATCAAAGGGGCGGGACCGCAGGCCGCGCACCCGGTGCGGATCATCGATGATCGTGATATGCGGCGCAAAGACTTCGGTCCCCAACGCCTCCAAAAGAAAGCTTGTTTTGCGCGCAATGGCGCTGCCGGTGATCGCGCCGATCAGATGGCCGATCATGCTGCCGCCAACACGGGGATCAAGGATAACCGGCATCGGCCCGCTTTTCAGCTTGATCGGGTTCAGGCGGCCGACCGCCTTTTCCCCGGCTTCGCGTCCAATCGCTGTGGCATCGTCCAGATCGGCCAGATGACGCACGGAATGATAGGCGTAATCGCGCTGCATCGCACTGCCTTCGCCGGCCAGCACGCTGGCTGACACGCCATGGCTGGACCCGGAATAGCTGCCCGAAAAGCCCGCACTTGTCGCGAGGGCCATGATGGCACGGCCCGCACTTGCGCTGCCGCCTTCACTGTTGGTCACGCCTGCGACGGCGCGGGCGGCATCTTCGGCAGCCAAGGCCCGGTCACGCAGAATTTGCGGGGACACGTCGGCTCCATCGTCCAGATCAAGATCGGCGGGCACCCCGCGCATCAACAGCTCTTCCGGGGCAAGCCCGGCATAATGATCTTCCGGCGCCTGCCCGGCCATGGCGACAGCCCGTTCCGCCAGTTTTTCAAGCGCGTCTGTCGACAGGTCGGAGGATGAGGCGCTGGCCGATTGTGTCCCCACAAAAACCCGCAGGCCAATTTCTTCGCCTTCGGATCGCTGGACATCTTCCAGTGCGCCCAAACGCACCTGAACGCCGGTTGCCGCATCGGCGACATAAATGGCATCGGCGGCATCTGCCCCGGCTTTCAAGGCACGGGCAACAAGGTCGGCGGCGCGTTCTTGCGCCTGTTTAGTCGTTAGCATGATCTGCGATTAGGCTTTTGTATCAAAAGCCTCAAGCCGATGCGCCAATTGTTATCATGGCAAGCGCGACAAGCAGCCCTGCCATCCGGTTGGACCGAAACTTTGCCAGCGCATCCGCACCATCCGCGACATTGAGCGTTGCGACCTGCCAGATGAAATGCAGCGCTGCGGGGATCAGCGCGACCAAGGCGATGCCTTGCGGCCGGACCTGCCAGATCGCCGCCGCCCAAAAGGCAAGCGCCAGCGCGTAAAACCCCGCCACGCCGGGCCGGATGTGCGCGCCCAGCGCGCGCGCCGAAGAGCGCACCCCAATCAGCGCATCATCTTCGCGGTCTTGCAGGGCATAAATTGTGTCATAGCCAATCACCCAACAAATGGACCCGGCATAGACCAGCAGCATGATCAGGTTCGGCGCGGCAAAGGCAGTCCAGCCCACCAGCGCACCCCAAGAAAAGACAAGGCCCAGCCATGCCTGAGGCCACCAAGTAATGCGTTTCATAAAGGGATAGGCGGCGACCGGAGCCAGACTGGCCAGCGCCACCATCTGGGCAAGCCCGCGCAGTTGGAGCAGCACGATAAGACCAATCGCCGACAGCAAGCCAAGCCAAGCCCACGCCGCTTTGAGCGACACCGCCCCGCTTGCAATCGGGCGGCTGCGGGTGCGCGCGACCTGCGCGTCAAGATCGCGGTCAACAATGTCGTTATAGACACAGCCTGCCCCGCGCATGGCAATGGCGCCCAACAACATCCACAGCGCCAGCGGCCAATATTGGGGAAAGCCCCCCGACAGCCCAAGGCCATATAGGCAAGGCCAATAAAGCAGCCACCAGCCAATGGGCCGGTCAAAGCGGGCAAGGGCGGCAAAGGGACGGGCGGCAACCGGCAGCCAGCGCATCAGGCCGGTCAATTCGGCATCAGGCACAAGCGAGGTTTCGTTCGGACGCGCATTCATGCTAACTGCTCTTATGCCCGCGACACCTGCATGGCCACCCCAATCAACACCGCGCCTCTTTGTGGAAGGGGTGCTGGCGGCTGGCCAGGCCCTGCGCATCGAGGGCGGGCAGGCGCATTATCTGGCGCACGTGTTGCGGATGAAACCCGGTGCGCCGTTGAAATTGTGCGATGATCAAACGGGCGAATGGCTGGCCGAAGTCACCGATGTCGCCAAGCGTGACCTGACGGTTCAGATCACCAAATTGCTGCGCGGGCGTGAAACGGTGCCTGATCTTTGGCTGCTGGCCGCCCCGGTTAAAAAGGCGCGGCTGGATATGGTGGTGGAAAAGGCGTGCGAATTGGGTGTTGCGCGCTATCGCCCCGTCATTACGCGGCGCACGATTGTGGAACGGATGAACATGGATCGTCTGCGCGCGACAATGGTGGAGGCCGCCGAACAATGCGGTCGTACCGCCCTGCCGCAGATTGAGGAGGCCGTGAAGCTTTCGGCTTTGCTGAAGGATTGGCCGGCCGAACGGACGCTTTATTTTGCGGATGAAACAGGCGGCGTGCCGCTTGCTCAGGTGGCAAAGCCCGGCCCAGCGGCGATCCTGATTGGCCCCGAAGGCGGGTTTGATCCCGAAGAGCGGGATTTGGTCCGCGCCTTGCCGCAGGCCATTGGCATGTCACTTGGCCCCCGCATCCTGCGTGCCGAAACCGCCGCCCTTGCCGCTATGTCCATCTGGATGGCGACTGCCGGGGATTGGCAGGGCTAACCCTGCCGCTTATCCCAGCAAATAGTCCGAGACATAGCCGTTGGTTTTGCGCTCATGCCCAAAGGTCGACATGGGGCCATGGCCGGGGACAAAGGCGGTTTCGCTGCCCAGTGGCCAGAGCTTTTGGGTGATGGAATCGATCAATTGCTGATGGTTGCCGCGCGGAAAATCGGTGCGGCCAATGGATCCTTGGAACAGGACATCGCCAACTACCGCAAAGTGCGAAGGGGCGTGGTAGAAGACGACATGGCCCGGCGTGTGGCCGGGGCAATGGATAACGTCCAGCGTCAGATTGCCGACCGTCACCGTATCGCCGTCCTTTAGCCAGCGGTCGGGTTCAAAGGTCTTGGCCTCCATGCCCCATTTGCGCCCATCGTCATCCAATTGGGCAATCCAGAAGCGATCGTCTTCATGCGGGCCTTCAATCGGCACGCCCAATTCCTTGGCCAAAATACCCGTTTGCCCGCAATGATCCAAATGCCCATGGGTCACGAGCAGCTTTTCAATCGTGACGCCCTGCTTGGCCGCCGCGGCCTTCAGCAGCGGCAGGTCGCCACCCGGATCGGTAAAGGCGCCTTTCATCGTTTCCGTGCACCAGATCAGGCAGCAATTTTGCTGCAACGGGGTGACGGGGATGATCGCGGCCTGAAGCGGAGGTTTGTCAGTCATAGCATCGTCTTGCGAAAGCGGACGCGTCTAGTCCAGCAGATTCCGATATTGGGGCGTGCCTGTGCCGGTGATGCTGAGCAGGTCGCCATCGCGCATCGCCCGGATTGGCCCGGCATAATGCTTGTCGGCCCCTGCAATCACCAGCCGCATCAGCGGACCGGGGGCGCCGGGGACGATGTGGCTGAAGGCCAACATCTTTGCGCCAGAAGCTGTCGCCGCATCGCCGGCAACTTCGGGGCTGGAATGATAGCCCGGAATATCCCGGAAAATCTTGGCGCGGTTTGGCTGGCCATGGCGGTCTGCCGCTTGGGCCATGATCTCGGTCAGCTTGGGGTTCAGCATTTCATGGACCAACAGATCGGTGCCCTTGGCGGCCTTCACCAAGGCGTCGGATTGGGCGGTATCCCCGCTTAAGGTCACGCTTTTGCCTTGCCAGTCGAGCCGATAGCCATAAGCCGGGGTGACGGGATCATGGTGAACGGCAAAGGCGGTGATGCGGATGCCATCCTTGTCATAGACCACGCCCGGCTGGATCATCGTCGCGGTAAAGCCATAGCCCGATGGCGGCACAACCTTGGGCCCATGATGGGCGATGCGGAACTGGCTGTCGGGCTGATAGGCAAGGTTTAGCCCCGCAGCGATCTTGTCCGTCCCAGCCGGGCCAAAGAGCGCCAGCGGCGTCGTGGCGCTTGTCCCCGCCCAGCGCTGCAGCGCCAGCGGGCCAAGGCCTTCAAAATGGTCGGAATGGAGATGGGTCAGATAGACGCCCTCAATCTTGCCAAGCGGCAGACCCATTAATGACAGCGTTTTGCCTGACCCTTCGCCGGCATCAAAAACGAACAGCTTGCCGCCCGCAAAAATAGCCGTGCACGCCGCGGCCCGATCCCGGCTTGGCAAGGGGGATCCTGTGCCGCAAAAGGCGACATGGAGCGCCTTGGGGTCAAGGCTGGCGACAACGTCGCGGCCAATCGCCTTGTCCACCGCGCGCTCATAGGCGCGCATCAACAGCACGTCGCGCTTGGCATAAGCGAGCCCTGCCGCTGCGATCAGCAGGCCGGAAAGTGAAAGGATGATCCGGCCCCGCTTGGTCATATCGTAAAACTCTCCCCGCACCCGCAGGTGCCTTTGGCATTGGGGTTGTTAAAGACGAACCCCGCAGTGAAGTCGTCTTCCTGCCAGTCCATCGTTGACCCAACAAGATACAGAACCGACGCGCCATCAATAAAAAACAGGCCGCCCGGGGTTTCGATTCGTTCATCAAAACTGCTGGCTTCGGTTATGTAATCCACCGAATAGGCAAGGCCGGAGCAGCCCCGACGCGGGGTCGAGAGCTTGACCCCCAGCGTGCCTTCGGGCGCCTGCGACATCAAATGCGCGATGCGCGCCTCAGCGGCAGCGGTCAGGATGACGGCGGCAGGACGGGTGCGGGGTATCGTATCGGTGGTCATAGCATTCCCAATTCCAGACGGGCCTCGTCCGACATAGAGTCCGGCGACCATGGCGGATCCCAGACCAGATGCACTTCGCAATCGCCTACGCCAGGCACAGAGCCGACGCGCAATTCCACCTCGCCGGGCATCGATTCGGCAACCGGGCAGTGCGGCGTTGTCAGCGTCATCGTCACATGGACGTGCCCGCCATTCACCTCGACATTATAAATCAGGCCAAGGTCGTAGATGTTGACTGGAATTTCCGGATCATAGATTTCCTTCAGTGCCGCAATCACGGCATCATACAGGTCGCCCCCCGGCGCATCGGCTGAGATCTCGGCTGGCTTTTGCGATAAAAAGCCTTCCAGATAATCCTTCTTGCGCTCCAGCTTTTCGGCTGGCCGCTCCGCATCTTCCACGCGCGCCTTGGGCGGCGGGGGAACGCTGTCGACTTCTTCCGTTCGGATTTCCTTGCTCATCCGAAGATCCTCTTCACCCGTTCAAGACCGCGCACCAGTGCGGCCACATCTTCTGCGTCATTATAAAGGCCAAAGCTGGCTCGTGCGGTCGCCGGCACACCCAGATGGTCCATCAGCGGTTGCGCACAATGATGCCCGGCGCGGATCGCCACGCCGTCTTCATCCAATATGGTGCCGACATCGTGCGGATGCACCCCTTCCACCACAAAGGAGATAATGCCCGCCGACGCGTCCGGCCCCAAGAGCCGGACCGAATTCATCTGGCGCAGCGCATCGCGGGCTTGTTTGACAAGGGCAGCCTCGCGGGCGTGGATTTCAGCCAGTCCGATATGTTCGACATAATCAATCGCAGCGCAAAGTGCGATCGCTTCGGCAATGGCCGGCGTGCCTGCCTCAAACCGGGCGGGGGCCGGCGCGAAGCTTGTCTTGTCAAAAGTGACCCGGTCAATCATCGCGCCGCCGCCCTGCCAAGGCGGCATTGCCGCTAACAGATCAGCTCGGCCCCAAAGCGCGCCAATGCCGGTTGGGCCATAGAGTTTATGGCCGGAAAAAACATAAAAATCGCAGCCAATGTCCGCCACATTGACCGGCATATGGGGGACTGCCTGACAGCCATCCAGCAGCAGCTTTGCGCCAACGGCATGGGCCAAGCGGGCGGCACGTGGCGCATCCAGCACCGACCCCAACACGTTGGAGACATGGGCGAAGGCGACAAGCTTGTGCTGCGGCGTCAGCATCCGTTCTGCGGCATCAAGATCAATCTGGCCATCGGGCGTCAGCGGGCACACATCGATGGCGATGCCTGCGCGATCGCGCAGCATTTGCCAAGGCACGATATTGGAATGATGCTCCAGTTGCGACAGGAGGATCCGGTCCCCCGGCTTCAGGGCATTGCCCCAGCTATGCGCGACAAGGTTGATCGCCTCGGTCGCGCCGCGGACAAAGACGATTTCATGCGCATGGGGTGCGCCGATGAACGCCGCTACCCGTGCACGGGCCGCCTCAAAGGCCAGCGTCATATTGGCGGACCGGGCATAGACGCCGCGATGCACCGTTGCATAGTCTGTGCCCATCGCCTTTGCCATGGCGTCGATCACGGCCTGCGGTTTCTGGGCTGTCGCCGCCGTATCAAGATAGGTCCAGCCCGCTAGGCCCGGAAAATCGTCGCGCCATGCGGTCATGCCAGTGCCCCCAATTGCGCCAGCGCGCGCGCCTGAAGCGCCTCTTGGTCCATCGCGCCTTCAAAGACTTCCGCAATAAAGGCTTGGAGCAACAGCGTTTGGGCGTCGGCTGGCGTCAGCCCGCGGGACTGAAGGTAGAACAGCGCCATCGGGTCCAGTTCGCCAATCGCACAGCCATGCGCGCATTTGACGTCATCCGCAAAGATTTCGAGTTCGGGCTTCGCGTTGGCAGTCGCGGTGCGGTCAAGAAGCATGGCCTTGACCGATTGTTCGCTATCGGTTTGCTGGGCGCCGTGGGCGACCGCGACCTTGCCCAAATAGGTGCCGGTCGCTTGTCCGGCGAGGACGGACCGGACCATCTGTCGGCTGGTTGCCTTGGGCTCAGCATGGGTTACGGTTGTGATGATTTCAAGCGTCTGGGCGTCGCCGCCAATCTGTGCTGCGCCAAGCGTAAAATCAGCGCCTTCGTGCAGCGTGACGTTCAGCTCAATCCGGCCATAATCACCGCTGCAATTCAGGACATGGATCGCGGCCTCCGCGCCGGCTTCCAGCACAAGGTCAATCTGGTGGATGCCGCCCTTGTCCTGCACGATGGCGCGGGCAAAACTTTCGCCAGCGGGAACCAAGATACGTTCGGGCGCGGGCAGCGGCCACAGCCGCGCCACAGCTTCCAGATCGGCATAGCGCCAAGCTTCGTCGCGCCGGGTGGGCAGGGCTGTCACGCGGCGAGGTCCTTATAACCGTCGCGTTCCAGCTCAAGCGCCAATTCTGGGCCGCCCGAACGGACGATTTTGCCATCGGCCAGCACATGGACAAAGTCCGGCTGCACATAATCCAGCAGGCGCTGATAATGGGTGATCAGCAGCACAGCCTTGTCGGGCTTGCGCATGATGCGGTTGATGCCTTCGCCCACGATGCGCAGGGCATCGATATCAAGCCCGGAATCAGTTTCATCCAGCAGGGCCAGCTTCGGGTTCAAAATGCCCATCTGCACCATTTCGTTGCGCTTCTTTTCGCCGCCCGAAAAGCCGACATTTACCGGACGCTTCAACATGTCCAAGTCCATGCCCATCGCATCAGCCTGCGCGCGCGCAACCTTCAGAAAGTCCGCCCCGGACAGTGGGGGCTCGCCGCGCAGCTTGCGCTGGGCATTCAGGCTTTCGCGCAAGAACTGCACGTTGGAAACGCCGGGTATTTCAACCGGATATTGAAAGCCCAAGAACAAGCCTGCAGCGGCACGCTCGTGCGCATCCAAGGCCAGCAAGTCTTGGCCGTCAAACTGGGCGCCGCCCGCCGTCACCTGATAGCCGGGCCGCCCGGCCAGCGTATAACCTAGCGTGGATTTGCCCGCGCCATTCGGCCCCATGATCGCATGGATTTCACCGGCGTTAATCGTCAGCGACAGACCCTTGAGGATGGGCTTATCCGCCACAGTGGCGTGCAGGTTGGAGATCGAGAGCATTTTCAAATCCTGTGTTGCAGAAGCGGGGCTCACCCCACGCTCCCCTCAAGCGAGATGCCGAGCAGCTTTTGTGCTTCGACCGCGAATTCCATGGGCAATTGCTGAAGGACTTCCTTAGCAAAGCCGTTGACGATCAGCGCCACCGCTTCTTCTTGCGCCAGCCCGCGCTGCATGGCGTAGAACAGCTGGTCATCGGAAATTTTGGAGGTCGTCGCCTCATGCTCAATTTGGGCCGAGGGGTTCTTCACCTCGATATAAGGCACGGTGTGTGCGCCGCATTGATCGCCCAGAAGCAGGCTGTCGCATTGGGTAAAGTTGCGGACGCCCTCCGCTTGCGGTGCAACACGGACGAGCCCGCGATAGGTGCCGCTGGAATGGCCGGCGCTGATCCCCTTTGACACGATGGTCGATCGGGTGCGCTTGCCGTTATGGATCATCTTCGTGCCGGTATCGGCCTGCTGATAGTTGTTGGTGACCGCGACCGAATAAAATTCGCCTACGCTGTCATCGCCGTTCAGGACGCAGCTGGGATATTTCCATGTGATGGCAGACCCGGTTTCAACCTGCGTCCAGCTGACCTTGGACCGTGCGCCCTGACACAGCGCCCGCTTGGTCACGAAGTTATAGATCCCGCCCTTGCCCTGCGCGTCACCAGGATACCAGTTCTGGACGGTGGAATATTTAATCTCTGCATCGTCAAGTGCGACCAGTTCCACTACCGCTGCGTGAAGCTGGTTTTCGTCGCGCATCGGGGCGGTGCAGCCTTCCAAATAGCTGACATAGCTGCCCTTATCCGCGATGATCAGCGTGCGTTCAAACTGGCCGGTGTTTTCCGCATTGATCCGAAAATAGGTGGACAGCTCCATCGGGCAGCGCACGCCTTCAGGGATGTAGACAAAAGTCCCATCGGAAAAGACGGCGCAGTTGAGCGCGGCAAAATAATTATCACGCACCGGCACCACGCGGCCCAGCCATTTTTTGACGAGGTCTGGATATTCGCGGATCGCCTCGGAAATGGACAGGAAGATCACGCCCGCCTTTTTCAGTTCCTCGCGGAAGGTGGTTGCCACCGACACGCTGTCGAACACCGCATCCACGGCAACCTTGCGCGCGCCCTCAACCCCCGCGAGCACCTTTTGCTCTTCAATCGGGATGCCGAGCTTTTCATAAACCTTGAGAATTTCGGGATCGACCTCGTCCAGGCTTTCCAGCTTCTTCTTTGCCTTGGGCGCGGCGTAATAATAGGCGTCCTGATAATCGATGGGCGGGACGTTGAGCTTGGCCCAGTCCGGCGCGTCCATCGTTTGCCACAGGCGGAAGGCCTTCAAGCGCCAGTCGAGCATCCAGTCCGGCTCGTTCTTCTTGGCGGAAATGAAGCGGACGGTGTCTTCGGTCAGGCCCTTGGGGGCGAAATCGGTTTCGATATCCGCCGACCAGCCATGTTCATATTCCGCGACCTTGGCGGCAGCGTCGCGCGCGGCCTGATCCTTGATGGGGGTGTCTGTCATGGATCAACTCGCCGGAACGGAAAAAGCAGGGATTGGCGGTCCAGCAATGGCGGTCAGGCTGATATCCGCAAGCGCGCTGCGCACCGCCTTGTTGACGACGGGCCAATGCGGCTGAACAGAGCAGCTGCCTTCCAAGGCGCAATCATGGCGACCCTGTTCAACACAGGATGTCATCGCAATCGGGCCTTCAATCGCCTCGACGATTTCGGCCAGGCTAATGGCTGCCGCCGGACGGGCCAGCTTAAACCCGCCACCAGCCCCGCGAATGGAGCGCAGCAGCCCTGCGGATGACAAACGACTGACCAGCTTTTGCACCGTGGGCAGCGGGATGCCCGTTTCGTCAGCCAATTGGCCCGCATTGATGCGGGTGCCGCCACAATGGCGGGCACAGGCCGTCATCATGACGACGGCATAATCAGCCAGACTCGATAAGCGCATGGCGGCTAATTGGACCGCATTAGTCCGAATTTCAACCCCTAAGTTTTCAAAGGAAAATAGTCTGGCATAGGTGTCTTGCCCGGGATGGTCGGGAGAGGTTTGACGCAGCGTGGCTTGCCGCTAAGGGAAGGGGTATGTCGATTTACTCTTTGCTCCGCCCTTTTGTTTTTCTGGTTGATGCAGAGCCCGCGCATCGCCTGAGTCTTTTTGCGCTGAAACATCTGTCTTGGAGCAAGGCGCCTGCCGCGGATCCCTTATTGGCCACGACGGTCGCTGGTCTTGATTTTCCCAGCCCCGTTGGGCTGGCGGCCGGCTATGACAAGGATGCCGACGTTCCTGTCCAGATGCTGGATCTGGGTTTTGGCTTTGTTGAGGTTGGGACGCTGACCCCCTTGCCGCAAAAGGGAAACCCAAAGCCGCGCTTGTTCCGGCTGGTGGAAGACAGGGCTGTCATCAACCGCATGGGCTTTAACAATGGGGGCCAAGAAGCCGCGATCCCCCGTTTGGCGGCGGCGCGCGCACGCACGAAAGGGCTGATTGGCGTGAATATCGGCGCGAACAAGGACGCGGTTGACCGGATTGCCGATTATGCAACCGGTGTCGCCCAAATGGCGCCGCTTGCCAGCTATCTGACCGTCAATATCAGTTCGCCCAACACGCCGGGCTTGCGCGCCTTGCAGGATGAGGCTGCGCTGACGGACTTATTGGCTGCGGTGCAAGACGCCCTCCCCGAAGGGGGGCCGCCTGTGTTTCTGAAGGTCGCGCCTGATCTGGAAACCGCGGATATCGATTCGATTGCCCGGTTGAGTGTGGGCAAGGTGGATGCGTTGATTGTCTCCAACACCACGATTTCGAGACCGGCGCTCAGGTCGCGCTTTGCAGATGAAACGGGTGGCCTGTCGGGCGCGCCGCTTAAGCCCTTGGCGCAACGCCGGATCAAGGATTTTGCCCGGGCAACGGGCGGGGCCTTGCCGCTGATCGGTGCGGGCGGGATCGCCTCTGCCGAAGATGCCTATGGCCGCATTCGGTCTGGGGCGTCCTTGGTTCAGCTTTATTCGGCGCTGGT
>JAHEGQ010000301.1 GCA_024645025.1 Sphingomonadaceae bacterium | reverse complement strand
GGGGCGTGGTTACAAATGGCTGGCAGAGCAGCTTGGGATCGAGCGGGCAGATTGTCACATCGGATCAATGGATGCCCAAATGGCTGGCCGGGTTGTCGAGATATGCGGAAAGGTCCGGTCAATATGACCCCCACGCAACTCGTCCAGCTTGTTGGTGAATACCGCGGCGAACTTCCCCCCGGCCAATGGGTCTGCCAGGCCAAAATCGACGGATGGCGCATGGCATGGTTTCGCGGGATCGATGGCAAGCCCCGGCTCTGGACCCGGAACGGCTTGCCGATCGAGGGCGTTCACCACATCGCCGCGCGCTGTCTCGCTATGGAAGCGGCGGCTGGCGAAGCCCTATTCATTGACGGGGAATTTCAGGTTGACGGCACCTTGCTTGCCACAAAGGCGTGGTGTGAGCGCGCGTGGAAGCTGGGCGGGTGCAACGGCACGTTCTTTGCCTTCGATTGCCTCTCGTTCGCTGAGTGGCAGGCCGGGGGATCGAATGTGCCATGGATCGAGCGTCAGACGCGCCTGCACAATCTGGTTGACGTGACCGAGGCCCTACCGAGGGAGCCGGGTTGGGTAAGCGGCGCAAGCGGCCAGCCTGCGCCCGAACGCTACGTGCAGGCCCTACCGGCTGAATATGTCACCAGCCATGCGGGGGTGCTGCGCGCAGCTGAAGAGATATGGGCGGCGGGAGGTGAGGGCTTGGCCCTCAAGCGGATGGACTCACCCTATCGGCGAACCCGGTCGAACGAATGGCTCAAGGTCAAGCAGGAACAGAAATGGAGGGTTGCGGCGTGATTGAAACCAATAACCAGAACCTGTTCCAAAAGCGCATTGATCTGCTCGCTGGCGCGGCCGCGACGGCTTGGCAGGTTGCCGATCAGCAAACGCTTACCGCCCTGGCTGATTGTGAACGGACGCTGCGCAAGGTCACCAGACGCGCGGAATCCCTATCGGGGGAATGGAAGCGGATCGAGATCAGGCAGCAGCGCGGGCCGGTGATCGAGTTCACAGGCCGGATGCTGTGCGAAGGGTCCGCGACGATCAATGGCCGAGAGACGCTGGATCTGGCCTTGGAGGTTTGGGAAACGCGCGGCGGTGCGCTGGTCGCAGTCAGCGCCAGCACCCTTTCGGGGGAATCGGGCCGGGAGGATGAACGCGCACTGGTTGTGCCTGCAAGCCATGATGCTCAGGCGATGCGCTTTGCGGTGATGGACTTCTTTGGTTGGCACCGAGAGGCGAAGCGGATGGTCCGCAAGCAGTTGGATTGGAATTTGCAGATGGAGGTGGAGTGATGGACCGATACAGAGGCAAAATCGAGATGCAGATGCGCGCAATGAAGCCCGGCATGTATCTGTCTATTGATGCGCGAGACTTTGTCAGAGCTTACCCATGCGGTTGGCCGTCAATTTATGAAACGCACGAACAATCGTTTCTGTCGAAGCAGATTGGATCGGCGGCCGGGGTCTGGCGTGTGCAGTTTCAAGCCGGGCCTAACCCGGCTTATGTGATCTCTCGCCATGAAGAAGACACTCAAGGTCGGCGATTCTACGTTGACCCCGACAGAGCCTATTTGTTTGACCCACAACCCGATGGTACTTGGGTGCGTAACAACCTTGAATATAAGCGCTAAACTGACAGAACTGAAACCCGCGCGCAGCATATAACGCTGCCTTTATATGAACCCCTATCGGCGGATTTCCGTACCCTTCCGGGGGAATTGCGGGAATATCCCGTATTTGCTAAGGATCCCGTTGAGGGCCGGTTCAATTCCGGATCGCTGACCGAGAGTAGGTGCAAAGCGGGTTCGAGCCCCGCCGCGGAAGTGCAGGACCGAAAGGCATGACCTTCCAGAGCGTTATTCCCCTTCGGTAAGGGGAGGTCTGACAGCCCGGAAAGACGGGCACCCACCTCATAAAATGCGGAACAGGGCGGCGCCCCCACAGCGCCGCCCTGCCTCACCGGGCGATGCGCGCGCCCAGCAATGGCTCAGATCAGGCTGAGAAGCTGAATATCCATCGACTGATAGCCGGGTTTCTTGCTCCCGGTGGCGAAGGGCAGTTTATCCATCGTGCCCATGTAGGTTTTGCTCTGGCGGTATGGTCCCGGCTCAGGGTCGAAACACAGATAGACGATCCCGCGCTTGCCCAGCTTCTTGAGCATGGGCTGGAAACTGTCTTCGAACTCGGCATCGGTCACCCAAGCCAGCGTGAACTGGATCCGCCGGATCACAACGCCGGGAACTTCGTCAAACACGCCATACGGCGAGATCGAGACCGCGCCGAGATCCTCAACGCCGCGGCCGAACTCAT
>JAHEGQ010000300.1 GCA_024645025.1 Sphingomonadaceae bacterium | reverse complement strand
GCGCGGGAAGCGGCGTTGAGCGATCGCACGGCCGCGCTCGCGCTGGCAAACGAGGCGATCAACAAGCGTATGGACGAACTTGCGGCGGCCGAGGCCGAGCTTAAGAAAACGCTGCAAATCGCCGATGGCGCGGCCGAGGCCGATTTGGCCCGGCTGACCGCGGTGTACGAGGCGATGAAACCTGCCGACGCGACGAAGCTTTTCACCGAAATGGACCCGGAATTTGCCGCAGGTTTTCTTGCCCGAATGAACGCCGGCTCTGCGGCGGCGGTTTTGACAGGCATGGACCCTGGGAAAGCCTATTCGATTTCGGTGCTGGTCGCTGGCCGCAATGCACTGGCGCCAAAGAACTAGCGTCAGTCTTTCTTAACCCGTCTCTGCGACAGTGCAGAACAGGAATTTGGTTGGGGTTATTTTATGTTCGGTATCGTCGGTATCGTCGTCATTTTGGTGATGGTGTTTGGTGGCTTTGTCATCCACGGCGGCCATATGGCCCCTATTCTTGAAGCATTGCCGTTCGAACTTATCATGATCGGTGGTGCCGCCGTGGGGTCGTTTCTTGTCTCCAACGATCTGGCAGCGGTGAAGCATACTGCAAAAGATATTGGTAAGGTTTTCAAAGGCCCCAAGTGGAAGCCCGCAGATTTTCGCGATCTGCTGTGCCTGCTGTTCGAACTGATCCGCATTGCCCGCGCCAACCCGGTTGGTCTGGAAGAGCATATTGAAAACCCCGATGCATCGTCGATTTTCGGCAAATACCCCCGCATTCAGCACGACCATGAAGCGGTGGAATTGATCGCCGATACATTCCGCGCCGCGTCGATGAATTACGATGACCCGCATCAGGTGGAAGAGGTTTTGGACAAACGGGTCGAAGCCGCGCTGGCGCATGCCTTGCATTCAAGTCACGCGTTGCAATCAATGGCAGATGCGCTGCCCGCGCTTGGGATTGTTGCGGCAGTGTTGGGCGTGATCAAGACCATGGGGTCGCTTGACCAACCACCTGAAATTCTTGGGGAAATGATTGGCTCTGCCTTGGTTGGCACATTTCTGGGCGTGTTTCTGGCCTATGGCATCATGGGTCCTTTCGCGGCGCGAGTCAAAACCGTGGTCGAAGATGACGGGCATTTTTACCAATTGGTCCGCGAGGTTTTGGTGGCAAACCTACACCGGCACGCGCCGAATATCTGCATCGAGGTTGGTCGGCAAAACACGCCGCACCACGTTCGGCCAAGCTTTGCAGCTGTTGAAGAATCGCTACGGGCCTTGAAGCAGGAGGCTGCATGATCCGCTTTGCCATCGCTCTGCTCGTGCTATTCACCACGGGCGCGTCAGCTGCGCCTATCCTTGTGCGGTCGGGTGAACATGACGGTTTCACGCGCTTGGTGATGGAGTATGGCGCAGCAATTGACTGGCAGGTCGGGCGCACTGATGATGGCTATGAATTGCGCATTGCCAAGCAAACCCCCGATTATGACTTCACCGAAGCGTTCAAGTTGATTGGCAAAAGCCGTTTGGCAGGAATTTGGATCGACCCGACGACTAAGGCACTTCGCTTGGGTGTGGCCTGCGCCTGCCACGCAATTCCGTTCGAATTTCGCCCTGGTATCATCGTGATAGACCTACGCGATGGCCCGCCGCCAAAGGGATCGTCCTTTGAAATCCCGATCAGTGGCGAAACGTCATCCCAGCCGTCAGCTGGCCCCACAGCCTCTGGCTATGATTGGACGCAACTTGCTGTTGCGGCGGTGAAATCCACCGATCAACCACAACCACAGCCCGTGGCCACTTTGGCACCGATGCCAAGCAGCGAACCCGATCTGCAAAACCTGCGCGAAACGCTGCTGCAACAGCTAAGCCGCGGGGCTGCGCAGGGCGTTGTCGACATGGCCGAAATTGCGCCAGAAGACAAAACAGAGCCCGAACCTGCTCAGGGCGATCTGCCCGCCGCCCGCGTTTCGTTGGGAGAGATGCCGGGGTTGGACGTGCGGTCTGATCCGTCAGTATCGCCCCCATTGGGTGACAAGGGCGAGGCGTGCATCCCCGCAGAATCGCTTGCTTTGGCAACTTGGGGCGATGAAACCCCGGTGTCTGAACAATTGGCGGCAGCCACCGCGGGGCTTATCGGCGAGTTCGACAAACCGGTGCCCGCGGCGCTAGAACGTGCCATAAAGCTTTACCTTTACATTGGTTTTGGCGCCGAAGCGCGCCAGCTTATGCAAGCATTCCCAACCGCATCGCCCGACAAAGCTATTTGGGAAAGTCTGGCAAAGTTGGTTGATGGCGAAACCGACCCAAACTCTGCCT
>JAHEGQ010000293.1 GCA_024645025.1 Sphingomonadaceae bacterium | reverse complement strand
GAGCAGCCTATTTGATCTGTCAGAAGCGGAAGCCGCCAATCGCCTGATGCGGCTGGCCAAGGAAATTGCGAAGCATAATCGGCTCTATCATACGCTCGACACGCCGGAGATCTCCGATGCGGCCTATGACGCCCTGGTCCGCGAAAATAATGCGCTTGAGGCGCAATTCCCGCATCTGATCCGTCCTGATAGTCCCAATCGCGCCGTCGGGGCCGCGCCTGCGGTCCATCTGTCCAAAGTAACCCATGCCCGGCCCATGCTGAGCTTGGAAAATGCCTTTTCGGATGAGGATGTGGCGGACTTTGTCGCGCGCGTCCGCCGATTTCTGAACCTTGCCGATGATGCGGCCGTCGCGTTGACGGCAGAGCCCAAGATAGACGGCCTGTCCTGCTCGCTGCGCTATGAACAGGGCGTGCTTGTTCTGGCGGCCACCCGGGGCGATGGCGCGGTTGGTGAGGACGTGACGGCCAATGTCCGCCATATTGCGGACATTCCGCAAATGATCAGCGGCAACATTCCGGCGGTGTTTGAGGTGCGGGGTGAGGTCTATATGGCCAAGCAGGACTTTGCCGCGCTGAATGATCGGATGGCGGCCGAAGGCGGGAAACTCTTTGCCAACCCGCGCAATGCAGCGGCTGGATCGCTGCGGCAAAAGGACCCGGCCGTCACGGCGGCCCGCCCGCTGCGCTTTTTGGCGCATGGCTGGGGTGAGGCGTCTGATCTGCCGGGGGAGACGCAGTTTGACGTTATCAAGGCGATTGAAAGCTGGGGCTTGCCGGTTGACCCCCGCTTCGTCCGGCTGGCCAGCACCGATGACGTGCTGGCCCATTATCGACGGATAGAGGCGCTTCGGGCGGATCTGCCCTTTGATATTGATGGCGTTGTCTACAAGGTCGACCGGCTGGACTGGCAGGCGCGGCTGGGCTTTGTGGCCAAGGCCCCGCGCTGGGCGATTGCCCATAAATTCCCCGCCGAGCAGGCCGAAACGACGCTGGAGGCGATCGACATTCAGGTCGGGCGTACGGGCAAGCTGACCCCGGTGGGCCGGTTGACGCCGGTGACGGTGGGCGGCGTTGTCGTGTCCAATGTGACGCTTCACAACCGCGATGAAATTGCCCGATTGGGCGTGCGTCCGGGGGACCGGGTGGTCGTCCAGAGGGCGGGGGATGTCATCCCGCAGATCGTCGACAATCTCACCCGCGATCAGGATCGGCCCGCTTATGCCTTTCCGGATCATTGCCCCGACTGCGGATCCGAAGCCGTGGCCGAGGACGGCGAGGTGGATGTTCGCTGCACGGGTGGCCTCATCTGCCCGGCGCAGCGGGTAGAGCGGTTGAAGCATTTTGTCAGCCGTACGGCGCTGGATATTGAGGGGCTGGGCGAGAAGACGATTGTCGAATTTTTTGGGCTGGGATGGCTGCACAGCCCGGCCGATATCTTCCGGCTGAAAACGCGCCGGGGCGAGATTGTGGGCCGCGAAGGCTGGCAGGATAAGTCTGTGGATAACCTGTTGATGGCCATTGAGGCAAAACGGGCTCCTGATCCGGCCCGGCTGATCTTCGCGCTGGGTATCCGCCATGTTGGCGCTGTGACCGCGAAGGATTTGCTAAAGGCCTTTGGTACAGTTGCGTCCGTTCGGGCAGCGGCCACAGCGCCGGATGCCATTGCTGTTCTTACGCAAGTGGATGGCATCGGTCCGGTCGTTGCCCAGGCCTTGGTTGAGTTCTTCCACGAGCCGCACAATCAGGCCGTATGGGATGATTTGATGGGTGAGGTGTCGCCGCCCGCTTATGTGTCGAACGTCAGGGAGTCGGCTGTTTCTGGTAAGACGATTGTCTTTACCGGCAGTCTGGAAACGATGAGCCGCGACGAAGCCAAGGCTCAGGCCGAATCATTGGGCGCAAAAACCGCCGGTTCGGTTTCCGCCAAGACAGACCTTGTCGTGGCCGGGCCGGGCGCGGGGTCCAAGCTTAAAAAGGCGCAGGAACTGGGCCTAGAAGTGATTGATGAAGCGGGCTGGGCGGCGCTTGTGGCTGCTGCCAGTGCTTGACCATCTTCCTGCCCCCCGTCAAAGCAGTGCCATGACTGACCAGACCGATCAGACCGACCTTTCGACGCTCAGCTTTGAAGCCGCGTTGAAGCAGCTTGAACAGATTGTGGCCCGGCTGGAATCCGGCGAAGCGGCGCTGGATGAATCCATCACCCTCTACACCAAGGGGGAGGCGCTTCGGGCTCAGTGCGAGGCGCGGCTGAAGGATGCTCAGGCGCGTATTGAAAAGATCACGCTGGGCGCTAATGGTCAGCCCGCGGGCACCAGTGC
>JAHEGQ010000281.1 GCA_024645025.1 Sphingomonadaceae bacterium | reverse complement strand
TGATGGTAATCCAGTCAGCGGGAAGGCCGGCGGGCCAAGGGGCTTGGAGAAAGCAGACCCGGTGACCGCCAAGCGGGCACCTGTGCCGGAACATGGGCGCGGAATATGCCTCTCCCCGCCCCAGGTCAATTGCCTAGAACGGGCGCAGCACCACCAGGATCACAATCAGCGCCGCGGCCACGCCGGGCACCTCGTTCAGCAGGCGCAGTTGCTTGCCGGTCAAGGTCCTGTCCCCCCGCGCCAGCTTCTGGTGATAACCCGCCAGAAAACCGTGATAGCCAGACAAGCCCAGCACCAGCAGCAGCTTGGCGATCAGCCAGCCATTGCCCCACACGTGCAGCGTGGTCGCCAGCGCAACGCCCAGCACCCACACCACCACCAATGCAGGGTTGAGGATGATCTTGAGCAGCTTGCGCTCGCGGTCCAGCCACACAGCTTCCTCTGCCGATCCAACGGCCGCTTCCTGATGGTAGACAAAATAGCGCGGGAGCATGAACAGGCCCGCCATCCAGAAGATGACGAAGATGATATGGCCCGCCTTCAGCCACAGATAGATCATTGCCAGCACATCCTGCATGGGGCCGATTTAGGCCAAAAAATCATCTTGGCCCACGGACAATTTCCAGCAGCCGCTGCACATTGGCAATCGGCGTGGTCTGGTCAATCCCGTGGCCCAGATTGAACACATGCGGACGATCCCGGAAAGCGGCCAGCACCCGGCGGGCAGCGGCATCAAGTTCGTCCCCACCAGCAATCAGCAGCAAGGGATCAAGGTTGCCCTGCACCGGCAGATCGGGCGGCAGGTGTGCGTGAACCCATTCGGGCACCTGCGTTTCATCCACGCCCACCGCATCAACCCCGGTTTCACGGGCATAGGCCGGCAGCTTGGCACCCGCCCCTTTGGGAAAGCCGATGATCGGCACCTTGGGGTGCTGTTCACGGATGGAAGACACGATCCGCGCCGTGGGCGCCACCACCCACCGTTCAAACTGCTGCGGTGACAAGCTGCCCGACCACGAATCGAACAGCTGCACCGCTTCTGCACCCGCTGCGATCTGGCCGGAAAGATAAACCAGCGAGGCCTCGACAATTGCCTCGATGATTTCGCCAAAGGCAGCCGGATCGCGGTAAGCCATGGACCGCGCCACGTGGTGGTCCTTTGATCCCTCACCCGCCACCATATAGGTCGCCACGGTCCATGGAGAGCCGATGAAGCCCAACATGGTCACATCACCGGGCAATTGTGCCCGCGTCAGCCGCACCGTTTCCCATACCGGGGCAAAGTGCTGCGGCGCAGGGGTGAGGCTGGCCAGCGCCGCATCCACTAGCCGGGGCGACAAGTGCGGCCCTTCCCCGGCGAGAAACTGGAGGTCCTGCCCCAAGGCGTGCGGCACGATCAGGATATCCGAAAACAGGATCGCCCCATCGAACCCGAACCGGCGCACCGGCTGCAAGGTGATTTCAGCGGCCGCCGCGCTGTCATAGACCAGACCAAGGAAGCCGCCCTTTTCCGCCCTCAGCGCCCGGTATTCGGGCAAATAGCGACCGGCTTGGCGCATCAGCCAGACCGGTGGCCTTTCGGCAATGTGGCCACGCAGGGTATCAAGCAAAACGCCGGGCATCGGGGAGTCCAAACAATAAAATAATAGATTCTAAGAAGGATTCTGATGATTGTTGGCCCTGTGGAAAGCGGGGACAGCGCGCCCTTGCCCGATTTTGCCCCAGATGAACAGGCCCGGCTGGCAGGTGCGACTCTGCGGCCTTGCGTGGTCAACCGCTAAGTCTCCCCACAATCCACAGGCGGGGGATAACCGCGCTGCCCCTGTCCACAAGTGCACAGGCGAATCAGCGGGCACTGGGTATGGAATGGTGTCCCGCGCTTGTCCCCGGCGCACTCCCGTGGTTTATGCTGGCATTTGTCCACATGGCCCGCCTCAACCTCCACCTTCTGTCCGATTCCACCGGTGAAACGCTGGAAATGATTGCCAAGGCGGCGATTGCGCAGTTTGATGGGCCGGATGTGGTGCGCCATTTCTGGCCCATGGTCCGCAGCCGCCAGCATCTTGACCGCATTCTGGAAGAGTTCAAGGCCCACCCGGGCCTCGTGCTGTTCACCCTGGCGAACCCCGAAGTGCGCAGCCATCTGGAAACGCGCTGCGTGGCGCTGGGCCTGCCGCATGTCGCGGCGCTGGATGCGGTGACGCATGCGCTGGAAGACCATCTGGGCCAGGCTGCCCACGCCCGCCCTGGCGCGCGGCACGTGCTGGACAAGGCCTATTTTGACCGGGTGGACGCGATCCAGTTCACCATTGCCCATGATGACGGGATCG
>JAHEGQ010000270.1 GCA_024645025.1 Sphingomonadaceae bacterium | reverse complement strand
GAACGCCGCCCTTGTACAGCTTCAGCCGCACCGTTCCGGTCACATGATGCTGGCTGTGGTCGATGGCGGCTTGCAGCATCTCCCGCTCGGGCGAGAACCAGAAGCCGTTATAAATCAGCTCGGCATATTCCGGCATCAGCTTGTCCTTCAGGTGCGCGGCACCCCGGTCCAGCGTGATTTGTTCGATGCCGCGATGCGCCAGATGCAGGATCGTGCCGCCCGGCGTTTCATACATCCCGCGCGACTTCATGCCGACAAAGCGATTTTCAACCAGATCAAGCCGGCCAATGCCGTGTCGCTTGCCATAGTCATTCAGCTTGGCCAGCAGCGTCGCCGGGGACATCCCCTCGCCATTGATCGCAACCGCATCGCCACGTTCAAAATCCACGGTGATGATCTCTGGCGTGTCGGGCGCCTGTTCGGGATGGTCGGTGCGCGAATAGACATAATCGGGCACTTCTTCCCACGGATCTTCCAGCACCTTGCCCTCAGACGATGTGTGCAACAGGTTGGCATCCGTGGAAAACGGGCTTTCGCCCCGCTTGTCACGCGGGATCATAATCTGATGCTGTTCGGCAAATTCAATCAGGCGCGTCCGGCTCGTCAAGTCCCATTCGCGCCACGGCGCAATCACCTTGATGTCCGGATTGAGCGCATAATAACCCAGTTCAAAGCGGACCTGGTCATTGCCCTTACCGGTCGCTCCATGGCTAACGGCGTCGGCGTTAACTTGTTTGGCGATTTCAATCTGGCGCTTGGCAATCAGCGGCCGGGCGATCGACGTGCCCAGCAGATACAGGCCTTCATACAGCGCATTGGCCCGCATCATCGGGAACACAAAGTCTTTCACGAATTCTTCGCGCACGTCTTCGATGAAGATATGCTCTTCCTTCACGCCTGCCTGACGCGCCTTTTGGCGCGCAGGCTCAATCTCCTCGCCCTGGCCCAGATCGGCGGTGAAGGTCACGACTTCGCACTGATAGGTCTGTTGCAGCCATTTCAGGATGACGCTGGTGTCGAGACCGCCGGAATAGGCAAGGACGACGCGCTTGATGTCGGATGAGGCGGAATTGGTCATGGCTGCTGTTCCTAAAGGCGCAAAACTCGCATGCGCGCCTAGGGGCAATACCCTGCGAAAGCAATATTCAGGACAGAGAAAAAGCCCAGATATGGAAGCGAATGGCCGAACTGCCTTGGGCAATTGTTCTGCCTTCGCAAGGTTCAGCGGCCCCCGGCATGGGGGGATTACCGGAGGCCGCCGCACCTGCCCGAATGGACAAGTGGAACCAAAGGTTCACACCGCGCCGGATCATACGCCTGACAAGGGGGCGTGACCGGCATTGCGCCGCGCATCTGGTTACGACCAACACAGACCCGCCTTTAATCGGTCGGCGTCGGCTTTCCGACAGTCTTCAAAATAGGCGTTTTAAATCATCAGGCTGGCGCAACTGGCATGAGGGTTGCTTGGTCTTGCCTGCGGGGCGGACAGCCGCCCGCGCCGCAGCGCCGCAAGGGGCGGCCGAACTTGACCGCGAAAAGGACGAAACAAGATATGGCTGACACTGGGTATCTTCATGCCGCGTGACCGGATTCTGGTTGTCGAAGGCCAACCGGCAATTGCGATCAACCACGCGGCAGAGATTGAAAAGGCCGGGCATGAAGCCGTTGTCGTTCATAGCGGGGCGGCCGCGCTGAAAGCCATGCAGCAGGATCCCGGTTTTGGTGCAATCATGGTCGACCTTCATCTGCCAGATGTTGAAGGACTGGTTTGGCTGCGCAATAACCCCGAAATCCTTGGGCAATATCCCGTGATCCTGACCACCGGTGATGCCTCGCTTGCCACCGCCATTGATGCGATGCGGATCGGGGCCTTTGACTATTTGGTGAAGCCGATTGCCGGCCCTCGGCTGTCCTCTGCCCTCGCCGTAGCCTTAAGCCAAAGGCGGTCTACGCCGCGGAAAATCCCCCTTCGGTCATCCAAAAGCCGCTCTGGCGCAAGGCCCAGCCGCTTCATCGGCGCATCTGCCCGGATGCAAGAGGTCTATCGCCAAATCGCCTGCGTGGCGAACAGCACGGCAACCGTCTTCATCACTGGCGAAAGCGGCACCGGCAAAGAGGTGTGCGCAGAGGCCATCCATGCCGAAAGCGATCGGGCCAACGCCCCCTTTGTCGCCCTTAACTGCGGCGCCATCCCAGAAAATCTTCTGGAGTCAGAGATTTTTGGACATCGCAAAGGCGCCTTTACGGGGGCCGTCAGCGATCGCGTGGGCGCGGCCCAGGCGGCCCACCAAGGCACGTTGTTTTTGGATGAAATCTGCGAAATGGCGCTGTCGCTGCA
>JAHEGQ010000098.1 GCA_024645025.1 Sphingomonadaceae bacterium | reverse complement strand
CGGATGCCCAGATTGGCGGCACCATCGACCACCCGGCCGTCAGGCAGGCGGCCGCGCACGGCATAGATGCCATAACGTGGGCGTAAATATTGTCCCATATCCACATTGGCGGTCGGAAAGCCAAGTTTTCGGCCATTTTTGTCGCCATGGGCGACGTGCCCGGCAACCGCAAAAGGGCGGGTCAAAAGGCGAGTGGCGGTGTCGCAATCGCCCGCTTGAAGCGCTGCGCGAATACGGCTGGACGAGATGGGCCCTTCGCTGTCGCACACCGCGCCCACGGCCTTGGCGGTCATGCCCTGGGCAGCGCCCAGCGTTTCCAGCACCGCCACCGTGCCGCCCCGGCCCTTGCCAAAGGTAAAGTCTTCGCCCGTCACGACGCCTGTGACACCCAGATGCTGGCCCAGCCAGCCCGTCACAAATTCTTCTGCGGTGACGCCCGCCAGTTGGGAGCCAAAGGAAAAGACAACCATCGCATCTGCCCCGGCGTCCGCTAGATAGCGCTGCCGCTGATCTAGCGTGGTCAGCCGAAAGGGCGGGGCGTCCGGCTGGAAATGGCGAACCGGATGCGGGTCAAAAGTCGCAACAAGCGCGGGGACGCCGCGCCGACGCGCGTCGGCAATGGCGGCCCCAATAACGGCCTGATGCCCGGCATGGACGCCATCGAAATTGCCAAGCGCCACCACGCCGCCGCGAAATTCGGGCGGGATCGGCGCGTTGCCATCTAGGCGCGGGATCGGGCGGGACGGGACTGGCATGGGGGCGGGCTATATGGTCCGGTCAGCGTGGCGGCAAGACCGCCTTCAGGACACGTGCCACATTGCCGCCCATCACCTTGCGGATGTCGGCCTGCGAAAAGCCCTCATCCATCAGGGCTTGGGTGACATGGGCAAGGCCGGCGGTATCAAAAGGCGTGGTGGTGGCCCCATCAAAATCAGACCCAAGCGCGACATGGTCTATCCCAACCAGATCACGAACATGGGCAATCGCCTTGGCAATGGCGCGCGGGTCTGTTGAACAGATGGCCGCATCCCAATAGCCAATGCCAACCACGCCACCCGTCCGGGCTACGCCGCGCACCTCGTCATCGGTCAAATTGCGGTTGACCTTGCACGTCGCCTGCACCCCGCCATGGCTGGACACGACTGGGCGTTTCGCCAGCTTCAAGATGTCAGCCACAGCGGCGTGGCTGGAATGGGCGATATCCACGATCATGCCCCGTGCTTCCATGTCCGCCAGAATCTGGCGGCCCAATGGGGTTAAGCCGCCCTTGCTTTCGCCATGCATGGAGCCTGCAACTTCATTGTCGAAGAAATGGGCAAAGCCCGCCATGCGAAAACCCGCCTTCCATAGAACGTCCAGATTGGCGCGCTGGCCCTCCAGATTTTGCAGCCCTTCAATCGACAGCAGCGCGCCGACGGGAACCGATCCACCCTTGGCGCGCGCGGCAAGCAGTCGGTCGAGATCTGCCGCCGTGCGCACGATCATCAATTGGCCTTTGGAGGCTGCTTCGGCGCGCTTCAGCTTTTCGGCGTGCCACAAGGATCGTTGCAGCAGCGACCCCCAAGTGCGCACCGGCTGCAGCTGGCCGATGGCAAGCGCGGTTATGTTATCGGTATTGGAGGGGTTGGCATCATAATTTTGCCCACGCGGCGTCTTGGTGACCGATGAGAATACCTGAAGGCCGACATGACCTTCTTCCAATCGGGGCAGATCGATATGGCCCCGGTCCGCCCGATCAAGCAGATTGCGCTTCCACATCAGAGTGTCGCCGTGCAGGTCTGCGATAAACAGCGTCTTGTGCAGTGCCTCGGCCGCCGGGCTGATTTTTTGGTCGGTCGGGGCTAGCCGGTTCATCGATTCTTCGGCCAGCTTGGGCGAAAACAGGAAAAATCCAGCCGCCGCTGCGACCAGCAAAAGGCCAAGGCCGATCAAGATACGACGCATCATCCCCTCCGTTTGAGCGTCACGAAATCAAAGCCCGGGCGCCCGTCTTCGGCGGGGTGCGCGTCGCGCGCAACCTCCACCCAATCGTCGCCCAGCGGCGGCAGCACGGTGTCCCCCTGCGGGGCGGCGTGCACCTCTGTCAGTTCGATCCGGTCGGCGCGCGGCAGGAACATGGCATAGATCTCAGCGCCGCCAATCACCGAGACATGGGGCGCATTGGCGAGCCGCATCGCGTCTTCCACGCTGGCGGCGCGCTCTGCGCCGTCATCCTCCCAATTGGCATTGCGGGTCAGCACAATGTGCCGTCGGTCGGGCAGCAGGCCGGGCAGGCTGTCAAAGGTTTTGCGGCCCATGATCATCGGCGCGCCGATGGTCAGTTGCTTAAAGCGGCGCAGGTCAGCCGGCAGGTGCCATGGCAGCTTGCCGTCGACGCCGATCACGCCATTGTCAGCCCGCGCGACGATCAAGATGACTTCCGGGTGGTTCATATCGCTACAGGTGCCGCAATATGGGGGTGCGCTTCATAGCCTTCGATCACGAAGTCCTCATAGGCATAGCCGGTGATGCTGTCTGGCTTGCGCCGGATGTTGAGGCGAGGAAGCGGCTTGGGGTCGCGCGCCAATTGCGTCTTCGCCTGTTCCAGATGGTTCAGATAAAGGTGGCAGTCGCCGCCCGTCCAGATAAACTCGCCCACCTCAAGCCCCGCCTGTTCGGCCAGCATATGGGTCAGCAAGGCGTAGGACGCGATATTGAAGGGCACACCCAGAAATACATCGGCGCTGCGCTGATAAAGCTGAAGCGACAGCTTGCCATTGCCCACCCAAGTCTGGAACAGGCAATGGCACGGCGCGAGCGCCATCTGCCCAATCTCGCCGGGGTTCCACGCCGTCACGATCTGGCGACGCGAGGCGGGGTTTGTCTTTAACTGCTGCACCAGTTCGGCAATCTGGTCGACGCTTTGGCCGTCCTTGGTTTCCCAGCGCCGCCATTGTTTGCCGTAAACCGGGCCAAGATCGCCCTTGTCGTCGGCCCATTCATCCCAAATGCTGACCTTGTTGTCCTGCAGCCAGCGCACATTGGTGTCGCCGTTCAGGAACCACAGCAGCTCATAGATAATGGACCGCAGATGCAGCTTCTTGGTCGTGACGAGGGGGAAGCCCTGCGACAGATCAAAGCGCATCTGATGGCCGAACACGCTGAGCGTCCCGGTGCCGGTGCGATCCTGCTGCTCGACGCCATGGTCGAGAATAAGCTGCATAAGGTCATGATAGGCGCGCATCTTGGGTTGCTTATGGCGTGGCTTTGGTGCGGTGCAATTGAAAATCGCAGCCTTGGTCCATTTTCGACCAAAGCCTGTCGAAAATGGATCGGCTAAAACTGGCCCCCAGCACCCTATTGCGTCACCAAGACGCCATGAACAGGCCGCCCCTTCATGCGCCAAACGCCGCGGACTGGCTCAGCCAGATTGAGGTGCGCCTGACAGGCGAGACGCGTGAGGTGGTGGCCATTGCCTATCTTGATGCAGCCGAAGAGCTGATCGGCCTGCGCGTCTCGGGCGATGGCACGGCCCAACAGGTCCAGCTGCCCTTGCGGGATATTTTACGCGACGTTCTGGACCATGAAGCGCAAAGCCTTGTGCTGGCCCATAACCATCCCAGCGGCGATCCACTGCCCAGTGCAACCGATCAGGCGGCAACCCAAGCCTTATGTGCCATGTTGCGCCCTATTGGCGTCCAGATTGCAGATCACATCATTGTGTCGGGCGACAAGCGGATCAGCTTTCGGGATCTGGGCCTGTTATAGCCTCATCGATCCAAAAGTTTTTGTGTGCAGGGTTTGATCTGGCCGGGTGCGGGCCGTTTGGCGCTGGCCTGAAAGGCGGCGATATAACCCCCGGCAAAGGCTGCTTGCCGAAATTCAACCAGCCGGAACCCCACCGCAGCCAATTCGCACTGCAAGAGAAGCGGCGGTGTGCCGTGCTGTTCGGTTGGCCGATCATCATCGACAATGATCACGCGCCCATCGGGTCGCAGCGCCGGGTAAAGGTGCCACAAAAAGGCGTAAGGCGATGCGATTTCGTGATACATATGGACCATCAGGACGCGGTCAAAGCTGCCCGGTGGCAGTTTGGGATTGTCGGGCGCGCCAAGCCGTACGCTAACATTGTCCAGCCGGTCGCGGTTGACGCGCTCGGCCAATTTGTCGCGCACTTCGGGCACGATGTCCTGCGCCAGAACCCGGCCGTTCAGGCCCACCCGTTCCGCCAAACGGACGGTGTAATAGCCTTCGCCTGCACCGATATCTGCCACAGTCATGCCGGGCGCAATCCCGGCAAGATCCATGATCTTTTCCGCTTCGTTGCGTCTGTCTCGGCTTTCCTCGTCAGACCAGCGGGCCGCGACGATGCCCGCAACTGGCCGATCTGCAGCTGGAAATTTCTCGGCTGACCCTCCCATGCCATTGCAGCCCGCGAGCAGCGGGCCGACCAGCAATAAGGGAGCCAAGGCGCGCCGCATAAGGTTAGTCGATATCCTCGACGACGACCTTTTCGCCGGTCACCCGCTGCGACAGAGCGGCGGCCATGAACTTGTCCAGATCGCCATCCAGCACATCGCCCGGTGCGGTCGAGGTCACGCCGGTGCGCAGATCCTTCACCAACTGATAGGGCTGAAGAACATATGACCGGATCTGGTGGCCCCAGCCGATCTCCGTCTTCGTCGCGTTGACGGCACTGGCTTCGGCCTCGCGCTTTTGCAGTTCGGCCTCATAGAGCCGCGCCTTCAATTGCTTCATCGCTTCGGCGCGGTTTTTGTGCTGGCTGCGCTGGTTCTGGCAAGCCACCACGATCCCGGTTGGAAGATGGGTGATGCGCACGGCGGAATCGGTTGTGTTGACGTGCTGCCCGCCTGCGCCCGAGGCGCGATAGGTGTCGATGCGCAGTTCGCTTTCGTTCACCTCAATATCGATATCGTCATCGACGACGGGATAAACCCAAACGCTGGAAAAGCTGGTATGGCGCCGCGCGTTTGAATCATAAGGGCTGATCCGGACAAGGCGGTGGACGCCGCTTTCCGTCTTGGCATAGCCATAGGCGTTTTCGCCCTTGATCATCAGCGTGGCAGATTTGATGCCCGCTTGTTCGCCAGCATGATAATCGACCAACTCTACCTTCATCTTATGGCGTTCGGCCCAGCGGGTGTACATCCGCTGCAGCATTTCGGCCCAATCCTGACTTTCGGTGCCACCAGCGCCGGCATTGATTTCAATATAGGTGTCGTTGGCATCGGCCTCGCCCGCCAGCAGCGCGGCGACCTTGTCCTTTTCGGCCCGTTCGGCCAGCGTGCCAAGGCTTGCCACGGCTTCATCGGCCAGCGCGTCATCGCCCTCGGCTTCGGCCATTTCCATCAGTTCAACGGTATCGTCGCGTTCCCGCTCAATCGCGCGGGTCGCATTGATCGCATCATCGAGGCGACGGCGCTCGCGCATCACTTCCTGCGCGGCCTTCGGGTTATTCCAAAGCGACTGATCCTCGACCTTGGCGTTCAGGTCCTCCAGTCGTTGGAGCGCGCGATCCCAATCCAGAAAGCGGCGCAATAGCGCGACTGCCTGGTTGATCTGGTCGACATGGGCCTGCGCTTCAGCGCGCATTTCGTTTCTCCAATTTACTCAAGGGTCAGGATGGGTGTTTCAGGCCGGGTTAGTAAATCCCGCCCTCTCTTTGCAAGAAGTCACTGTCACGGCGCTGGCCGTTTCGGCTGTTCGCATCGGACAAGCCCTTATCATTTGCCTTTTTCTGGCTGTCCAATTCATCGCGTCGAATGGTGCGGCGTGGTTCATTTTCGGGCTTGAAGGCTTCCCAGATAACGGGGGATTTGGGATCGTCATTGGGCCAGACGCCAAAAACACGCTTGCCGGATGCCCGGTCGATGCGGATCATCCTTATGCCCGGCGGCGCGCGAAAGGGCACAATTGGCAGATCCGCCATTGCTTTGGTCGCAAAGGCTTTAAAAATCGGCACCGCAAAGGTGCTGCCTTGAGCATAACCGCCCAAGCTGCGGGGTTGATCAAAACCCATATACAGCCCCGCGACCAGATCGGGCGATCCGCCAACAAACCAAACATTGGTTGGGCCACTTGTCGTGCCCGTCTTGCCGAACAGCGGGCGGTTCATATCGCGCAGTTGGACCGCCGTGCCCCGTTGCACAACGCCTTCCATCATATGCACAACCTGATAGGCGGTCAGCGGATCGATGACTTGACGGGTGTTGGCGGGCGGGCGCGGCATGGCGCCGCCTTTCCAGTCCGCGGCATTGCACCCATCGCAGCGCCGGTTATCCGCGCGCCAGCGAACCTTGCCCGTGCGATCCTGCACATAATCGACCAGGCTCGGGCGCCGTTCCTGCCCATTGGAGGCCAGAATGGAATAGGCATTCACCAGATTAAGCACCGTGGTTTCGCCCGCCCCCAGCGCGATGGACAACAGCGCTGGATAAGGCTGGTCGGGCGGGCTGATGCCCAAAGTGTCGGCCATGCGCACGACGCGCTCCATGCCCGTTTGGGAGGCGGCGCGCACCGTCATCAGGTTGCGCGACTGCTCCAGCCCCCAGCGCATCGTATGGGGACCGGCCCCGCCGCCATCAAAATTCTTGAAGCATTTGCGCCCCAGCTTGGCTGATTGATAAACGCAAAACGGGCCGTCGACGATGATTTCCGCGGGCGTCATCCCGCCATCCAATGCGGCTGCATAGACAAAGGGTTTGAAGGTGGACCCCGGCTGGCGTTTGGCTTGGGTGGCGCGGTTATAGGATGCCAGACGCACATCAAAGCCCCCCTGCATCGCCAGCACCCGACCGCTGTGCGGGTCTTGTACCACCATGCCGCCCGACACTTCGGGGATGTTACGCAGCGCATAGCCGCTGCCTTCGCGCTTTACCGCAATGACATCGCCCGGCTTTAAATAAGCAAAGGCGGACCGGGCGGTGCCCCGACGCGGCATCGTGGCAAAGGCTGCCTGCAAGGCGCCCATAGCGCCATCGGTAAAGCCCAGCCGCGCTTGCCGCGCCGATTTGCCAAGGATCACCGCAATCCGCCAGTCGGCATAGCCGGCCCCAAGGTTGAGCGCGGCCAGGTTGGAAGCCCAATTGCGGTCTGGCGTGATCCGGGCAATCGGGCCGCCCCAGCCCTTGCCGCTATCGTAGCGCACAAGGCCATCGCGCAGCGCCTGTTCGGCATAGTGTTGGTAAGCCGGGTTGAGCGATGTCCGCACCCACAGCCCGCCACCATAAACGGAATAGGGGCCATCTTCTGGCGTCTCACCAAATTTCTCAATTAACTGACGGCGGACTTCTTCCAGAAAATAGCCCCCCATATTGAGGTTGGACGCGGTGACAGACCGCGGAAGCAGGCCAAGTGGTGCCGCACTGGCAGTGCGATATTGCGCCGCGGTAATATAGCCATTGTCGCGCATTTCGCGCAGGACATAATCGCGCCGGGCCAAGGCGCGATCGGCATTGCCGGGCCGGCCATAGGTTTCTGGCGCTTTGGGCAAGATGGCAAGGAAGGCCATTTCGCTCAGGTTCAGGTCTGCCACATCCTTATTGAAATAGGCACGGGACGCGGCTTGTACGCCAAAGCTGTTGCGGCCCAGCGGGATTTGATTGAGGTAAAGCTCCAAAATCTGCTGTTTGGTCAGCACCGCTTCGATCCGGCGGGCAAGAATGGCCTCCTTGATCTTGCGGGTGATGGAATATTCATTGCCCAACAAAAGGTTTTTGGCGACCTGCTGCGTGATCGTCGATCCGCCCCGCGCCCGCTCGCCCGATCCAATCTTGGTGACATAATCAATCACGGCACCAGCCAGGCCGGGAAAGTCGATCCCGCCATGGCTGAAAAAGGTCTTGTCCTCCGCTGACAAAAACGCCTCAATCAGCTTGGGTGGATATTCATCATAGCGCAGTTCCACCCGGCGTTCGCGGGCATAGCTGTGGACCGGTTCCCCATTCACGTCGCGCACATAGGTCGGCAAGGGGGGCTGATAGGTCAGCAGCGTTTCTGCTGAGGGCAGATTGCGCGCAAAGATGATCCAGATCAGGATGAAGGCCAGCACCATGCCGCCCACAACATGGGTCGCCAGACGAAAGCGCGGATTTGTATAATTGCCGCGGAACCAACGATCGGCTTGCTCTGCCGCATGGCGCAGGCGCGCGGACTGGCGCAACAACTCGGCAGGGATCTGGATGGCCATAAAGCGGGCATCTAGCCGGAAATACAGGGGCAGGAAACCGCTTTTGCAGTTGCGGCCTCAGTCCTTGGGCGGCTGCATGGCAAAATGAATTTCGACCGCACGGCGCACGGCCTGCGCAATCGCTGCTTGTCCTGCGGAAGATCGGATCCGCGCCAAGTCGGTTGGGTTCGAGAGATAGCCCAGTTCAAACAGGATGGCGGGCAGGTCAGGTGCTTTGAGAACGGCCAGCCCCGCCATGCGCAATCCGCCAGCATGAAAGGGCAGCAAGCCCGTTCCTTCGCGCCGTAACAAGGCGGCAAAGGCCGCGGAGGTTGCCATTGTTTCGCGCTGGGCAAGGTCAATCAGAATGGATGTGATGGCCCCGTTGCGGCCAGACAGATTGATGCCATTCAAAATATCGGCCTTGTTTTCGCGGGTGGCCAGCGCCTGTGCCTCGCGGTCCGACGCTGTATCGGACAAGGTGTAGATGCTGGCACCAATTGCGGTGCTGTCTGCACTATCGGCATGGATGGAAATGAAAAGACTTGCTCTCAGGTGGCGGGCAATGGCCGTGCGTTCGCGCAGAACAAGAAAGCGGTCGCCTTCGCGCGTCAGGGCGACCCGAACGCGGCCAGACGCCAACAAGCTGTCGCGGATGCGGTGGGCAACGACAAGTGTCAGGTCTTTTTCCGCAAGCCCGTCAACGGGTGAAAGGGCGCCGGGATCGTGCCCGCCATGCCCCGGGTCCAAAACGACAAGCGGCCGACCCGCTGGTCCATGAACTCGGGGCATGGGCGGCCCCTCAAGGGCGGGTGTCAGCGGGATGGTAATCTGACGCCCCCGCCACGCCGCCACGCCCGGTTTTGACCAGACCAAGAGGGCAAGCCAGATCGCGAAAAGTGCGGATATTCGGCCAATCATGGACCCGTCATGGACCGACGCTGCGGGCATGGTCCAGTGCCTGCTTTTAAGCCTTTGCTATCCTTTAGGTTTAGGAAAAGCTGTGAATCGGAATACCCGGCCCTTCAAAGGGTCGGCCCGAGGGTGTGGCGCAAAGCAGTTGCCGCTGGGGCACACTGGTGCTAGCAGCAAGGATGGCCAGAGCAATTCTCTGGCCGCTCATGGACCGCGCCTTGCTCTCTTGGCCGGTCGATCCAGGTTGACGTCGCATGATGCTTGTTTGTTCCCTTCCGCGCCAAACTGCCCCTCGTGGCGGTGCGCAGGGTGGAACCTTTTTCCCGGCACGCTTTGCCGGGCATGCAACTGCGGCAGAGGCACTTTCACTCAGAAAATTCGGCCCGGAGCAGATGCTCTGCCGACCCATTTACGCGCCCGCTGGCCTTAGCGGCGGCGAAGGACGCGCACGGAGATTTGTACATGACAATGCGGATGTTGATCGACGCCCGCCACCCGGAAGAAACCCGGGTTGCGGTCGTCAAGGGAAACCGGATCGAGGAATTTGATTTCGAATCGGCTGAACGCCGGCAACTCAAGGGCAATATTTATCTTGCCAAGGTAACCCGGGTTGAACCGTCGCTTCAGGCGGCGTTCGTCGACTATGGGGGGAACCGTCACGGTTTCCTCGCTTTTTCGGAAATTCACCCCGATTACTACCAGATCCCGAAGGAAGACCGCGACGCTTTGCTGCGCGAAGAGGCGGAGCATGCGGAAGCCGAAGCGGCTTTGCGTGCGGCCGAAGGCGACGAGGATATTGTCGATGGCCATCACGATGATGACGGCCGGGACCATGATCGCCCCGATTCCGATGTGGAAGATGATCTGGATGATGACGCGTCGCCCGCGGCAGAAAATGCCGGCGGTCGCGGTCATGAAGATCATTCGGCAGCCGAAGATCTGCGCCGCAAGCGCATGGCGCTGCGCCGCCGCTACAAGATCCAAGACGTCATTCATCGCCGTCAGGTGTTGCTCGTTCAAGTTGTGAAGGAAGAGCGCGGCAATAAGGGCGCGGCGCTGACCACCTATTTGTCGCTGGCCGGCCGTTATTGCGTGCTGATGCCAAATACGACGCATGGCGGCGGCATCAGCCGCAAAATCTCTAACGCAGCTGACCGCAAGCGTCTGAAGACGATCATGTCGGAACTCAGCCTGCCATCGAGCATGGGCTGCATTGTCCGCACGGCCGGGCTGCAGCGCACCAAGACCGAGATCAAGCGCGACTTTGATTATCTCGCGCGCCTGTGGGACGAAATCCGCGAGACAACGCTGAAGAGCCAGGCGCCCGCCCTCGTGAATGAGGACAGCGACCTGATCAAGCGCGCGATCCGCGACATCTATAACCGCGACATTGACGAGGTTATTGTTGAGGGCGAAGCAGGCTATCGCAAGGCCCGCGACTTCATGAAGCTTTTGATGCCGAGCCATGTGAAGAAGGTGAAGTCCTATGCGGACCCCGTGCCGCTGTATCAGCGTTATGGCGCGGAGGACCAGCTGGAGGCGATGTACCATCCGGTCGTCCAGCTGAAATCGGGCGGCTATTTGGTGATCAATCCGACGGAAGCCTTGGTGTCGATCGACATCAACTCAGGTCGGTCCACCCGCGAACACGGGATTGAGCAAACGGCGCTGTCCACCAACCTGGAAGCCGCGCAAGAAATTGCCCGCCAGTTGCGGCTGCGCGACATGGCCGGCTTGGTTGTTATCGATTTCATCGACATGGAATCGAACGGCAATGTCCGTAAGGTTGAAAAGGCGATGAAGGCGGCGCTGGCCAATGACCGTGCCCGCATTCAGGTGGGCCGGATCAGCCAGTTCGGCCTTTTGGAAATGAGCCGGCAGCGCCTGCGCACCGGCGTGCTGGAAGCCTCAACCCGCGAATGCCCGCATTGCGAAGGCACCGGGCTTGTCCGCACCGCGTCTTCGGCCGGGCTGTCGGCCCTGCGGATGTTGGAAGAAGAGGCCGCACGGGGCCGGGGCAGCCAGCTTGTGCTGCGCGCCAGCCAAGAAGCTGCTTTCTATGTGCTTAACCGCAAGCGTGCCGAGTTGGGCGAGATTGAAGAACGCTATGGCGTGACCATCGATGTCCAGTCGGACGGCCAATTGGAAGGCGCACGGATGACGGTTGAAGCCAGCGGCCCGCCGCCGGCCTTCCGTCCCAAATATGAACCGATCGTCGAAGACGACGTCGACGATCTGGACTTCGTCGACGCCGAAGAGGACGAAGCCGAGGACGAAGCAGAAGCGCGTGAAGGCCGCGAAGATCGCGGAGATGACGATCAGCGGCGCGGTCGCCGTCGGCGCCGTCGCGGGCGTCGCGGTCGCCGCGGGGATGGCGATACGCACGCCGAGGGTGACGACGAACAGGACGAACGGGACGAACAGGACGAGGGCGAAGGCACCTCTGAAGAAGGCGCAATCGACGCCGGCGAGGAACGCGGTGACCGCGAAGGCAATCGCCGTCGTCGTCGTCGGGGCCGTCGCGGTGGTCGTCGTCGGCAGGAAGAAAATGGCGGCACGTCGGCCGAAGGCGATGGCGCGTCGGAAGCCGCGGGTGCGGATGATGCCGCCCCGGCGGAGGCCCCTGTGGCGGAAGCCGCGACGTCGGATGACGCCCCTGCCAAGAAGCCGAGTCGCCGTGCAACCAAGGCGCAGCCAGCGGCGGTAGAGCCGG